>CALWGI010000059.1 GCA_944380045.1 uncultured Blautia sp. | reverse complement strand
TTCTTATTTTCTCCGTCCTTAAATCTAAACTCATCCCCCACTGTAAAAAATATCCAACAAACCTTTAAAAATATCCATCTGAATTTAATGTTTCACGTGAAACATTTTGTGGAACTATATACATAAAAGTGATATAATAAGTCTACGTGAATGTAAATTCCTTAAAGGAGGCAATATTTTGGGAAGAATTATAGCAGTGGCAAACCAAAAGGGTGGTGTTGGTAAATCGACGACAGCAATTAATTTATCTGCCTGCCTTGCGGAAAAAGGAAAGAAAGTACTTGCGATAGATATCGATCCGCAGGGGAATACTACCAGCGGATTAGGCGTTGACAAGAATGCTGTAGAAAATACACTCTATGAGCTGCTTCTGGGAGAGGCGGATGTCAATGATACGATCGTAAAAGACGTTGTGGACAATGTTGACCTGATTCCTTCCAATATCAACCTTTCCGGAGCAGAGATCGAACTGATCGGAGTGGACGGAAAAGAGTATATTTTGAAGAATATCATAGATAAGATAAGCCAAAACTATGATTATATTATTATGGACTGTCCGCCATCTCTTAATATGCTTACGATTAACGCGCTTACTGCGGCGACTTCTGTGCTGGTACCGATTCAGTGTGAGTATTATGCGCTGGAAGGTCTGTCGCAGCTGATACATACGATCGATCTTGTGCGGGACAGGCTGAATCAGAATCTTGTCATGGAAGGCGTTGTTTTCACCATGTATGACGCCAGGACGAATCTGTCCCTTCAGGTTGTTGAGAATGTAAAGGACAATCTTCAGCAGAATATATACAAAACAATCATACCGAGAAATGTAAGGCTTGCTGAGGCTCCGAGTTACGGACAGCCGATCAATATCTACGATCCGAAATCTTCCGGCGCCGAAAGTTACCGACTGCTGGCGGAGGAAGTAATAAACAGGGAGGATGAGTGATGGCAGCAAAAAAATCAGGACTTGGAAGAGGGCTTGACGCTCTTTTTCCGGAGAAAACAGTTCACTCAAAACAGGAGGAAAAACCGGTTCAGAAAGCTGTTTCAGCAGATGATAAAAAAGAAAAAGAAACAGCCGAAAACGGGATAAAAACAGTAAAGATTTCCAAAGTGGAACCCAACCGGGAACAGCCGCGAAAAAAGTTTGACGAGGATGCTCTTCTTGAGCTTTCAGAGTCCATAAAACAGTATGGAGTTTTGCAGCCGTTATTAGTGTCCGATAAAAAGGATTATTACGAGATCATAGCGGGTGAGAGACGGTGGAGAGCCGCCAAAATGGCAGGCTTAAAAGAGGTTCCGGTTATTATTAAGGAATTCAGCGACCAGGAGACAGTAGAAATCTCTCTTATTGAGAATATACAGAGGGAAGATCTGAATCCGGTGGAGGAAGCTCAGGCTTATAAAAGACTGATCGATGAGTTTCAGCTGAAACAGGACGAGATTGCGGACCGGGTTGCGAAGAGCAGGACTGCAGTGACCAATTCACTCCGCCTTCTGAAACTCGATCCCCGTGTTCAGGACATGGTGGTGAACGAAATGCTCACAGCGGGACATGCCCGCGCGATACTGGGGATTACCGATCCGGATATGCAGGAGATGGTTGCCTCCAAAGTATTTGACAATAAGTTAAGCGTCCGTGAGACGGAAGAGCTTGTGAGAAAGATCCTCAAACCTTCTAAAAAGAAAGAAAAAGTTTCAAATCCTGCAGAGGACGCGGTATACGAAAGCCTTGAGGAAAAAATGAAAGGTATTACGGGAACCCGCGTATTTATCCGCAGAAAGAAGAACAATAAGGGCAAAATAGAAATAGAATATTATTCCAGAGATGATCTGGAAAGAATTATAGATTTATTTGAATCTATAAACTAAAAGGAGTATGATATGAGCATGATTTTTGATAATATGGGTATAGATCCCGGTATTATCATCATTGTACTGCTCGTCATTGCGATCATACTGATCGGCTGTATGGTCAGTGTGAGTATGAGGATGAGCCGTCTGGAACGCAAGTACAGGATGTTTATGAAGGGGAGCGATGCCCAGTCGCTGGAAAAATCGTTTGTGAGGAAGTTCAATCAGATCGACCGTCTGTATGAGGCAAAAGAAGATCATGAACGTTCCATAAATTCCATCGTCAAAAACTTCCGGATCATTTTCAGCAAATACGGCGTGGAAAAATACGATGCTTTTGACGATGTGGGCGGAAAGCTGAGTTTCGCCCTTGCCATGCTGGATAAAAATAATACGGGACTGATACTGAACGCGGTCCACAGCCGTGACAACTGTTTCCTGTACCTCAAAGAGATCGTTAAGGGAGAATCCTACGTAATGCTCAGCCAGGAAGAAGTGGAAGCGCTTCGTAAAGCAGTGAACTACGACCTGGAACTGGAGGAAGGAAACGAAGAAAAAAGATCCAGAAAGAATAAGACAGAAGAAGAAAAGTAAAGATATTTCAGGAGGGAAAAATGTTAGATATCAAGTTTGTAAGAGAAAATCCGGAGATTGTAAAGCAGAATATCAGAAATAAATTTCAGGACAGCAAGCTGGAACTTGTAGATAAGGTTCTTGAGCTTGATAAGGAAAACCGTGAGATCAAGCAGGAAGTGGAAGCGCTGAGAGCGGAGCGGAATAAAATTTCCAAACAGATCGGCGCCTTTATGGCACAGGGAAAACGCGACGAAGCGGAAGAGATCAAAAAACAGGTCGCAGCTTCCGGTTCCCGCATTGAGGAGCTTTCCGCAAGGGAGAAAGAGGTTGAGGAAGAGCTTCTGAAAAATATGATGGTGATCCCCAACATTATCGATCCTTCCGTACCCATCGGAAAAGACGACAGCGAGAACGTAGAAGTAGAAAAATTCGGCGAGCCGGTTGTTCCGGATTTCGAGATTCCCTATCATACAGATATTATGGAAAGCTTTGACGGGATCGATCTGGACAGCGCGAGAAGAGTTGCCGGAAACGGTTTTTATTATCTGATGGGAGATATCGCGAGACTTCATTCCGCAGTGATCTCCTATGCCCGCGATTTTATGATCAACAGAGGATTTACCTACTGTGTTCCGCCCTTCATGATTCGCAGCAACGTGGTTACAGGCGTTATGAGCTTTGCGGAAATGGACGCCATGATGTATAAGATCGAAGGAGAGGATCTGTATCTGATCGGAACCAGCGAGCATTCCATGATCGGTAAATTTATCGATCAGATCATTCCTGAGGAAGAGCTGCCGAAAACGCTGACCAGTTATTCTCCCTGCTTCCGTAAGGAAAAAGGCGCTCACGGACTGGAGGAGAGAGGCGTTTACCGTATCCATCAGTTTGAAAAACAGGAAATGATCGTTGTCTGCAAACCGGAAGAAAGCCCCATGTGGTTCGATAAGCTGTGGCAGAATACCGTGGATCTTTTCCGTTCCATGGATATTCCGGTGAGAACTCTGGAGTGCTGCTCCGGCGACCTTGCTGATCTTAAAGTGAAATCTGTGGATGTGGAGGCGTGGTCTCCCAGACAGAAAAAATATTTTGAGGTGGGAAGCTGTTCCAACCTTGGAGACGCTCAGGCGCGCCGTCTGAAGATCCGTGTAAACGGAAAAGACGGTAAAAAATACCTGGCTCACACTCTGAACAATACTGTTGTAGCACCTCCGAGAATGCTTATCGCGTTCCTGGAGAATAACCTGAACGCCGACGGTTCAGTAAATATCCCGGAGGCGCTGCAGCCATACATGGGCGGCATGAAGAAAATTGAGAAAAAGACCCGTAAATAATCGGGCATGGAGGTGTTTTCATGCACAGTTATCTGAGGGCAGTAGGCTTTTCGAAGCTGAAAAACAGAAGTGAGATCAGAGAGCTCATCCGGGATGTGGTGAAAAACTACGATGAAAAGACAGCTGTTGAGGAGCATCCGGACGGGGTTTTTGTGGAGTTTTCCAAGTATTATGGCTGCGACTGCGGAGTGACTGTCTGCGGTCAGTATGATGAAGACAATCGTTTTCATGTGGATTATTATTTTCCGTTTTTCAGAGGAACAGGAGTTACCACCCAGGAACAGGTAACAGTGGAGAAGCATCTGGATAAAGAATCCTATGCGGGAGCCTGTGACGATCTGAGAATCGGGATCACTCTGATCTTCTATCTTCAGAATGCTGCGGAGTACCTTGTAGAGCACTATAAAGGAAATCTGAACCACCAGCCGCTGACTTTGTCAGGACTTGCCAGCGAAGGCAGAATTCTTTTTCCGGCGCTTAAGGACAAAGAAGCCGTAAAAGTGGATAAAGAAATAACAAAAAACAGAAGCCATCTGATCGCGGCGGCGAGAAACGGCGATGAAGAGGCGATGGAAAGTCTTACCATGGAGGATATGGACACTTATTCCATGCTGACGCACAGAGTCGCCACAGAGGATATCTTCACCATTGTGGATTCCTATTTTATGCCTTACGGCATTCAGTGCGATCAGTACAGCGTCATGGGGGAAATCCTTGATTTTCATTCTTTCCGGAATGTGATGACGGGAGAAGAGATCCTTCAGCTGACTATTGAAAGCAACAATATGCAGTTTGATGTATGTATAAACAGAGATGACCTTCTGGGTGAACCTGCAGTGGGAAGAAGACTGCGGGCTGTGATCTGGCTTCAGGGGCAGCTGCATTTCTGAGAAAAAGCAGAATATATTAACAGATTCAGCGGGACATCTTATCTTTAAGGTGTCCTGCTTTTTTTGGGAGAAGGATTATGAAAAACAAAGGAAAATTATTTGAGGAAATGGTGACGGATCTGACATTGAACTTTCTTGATGCAGACGAAGGGTTTCTGGCGGACAGCGATAAATATCCCCTTCCGGGAAGGCTTGCTGTGCTCGCGGAGGGATTTGCCAGGCAGATGGATCTGAAAGAGGTCAATGAAAGGCTGGAAGATGAAGGTTATGAGACCCTATATGCCAGAAGCCTTTATGAAGCGGGTCTGATCTACGCCTTCAGCCATCAGATGAATTATGAAAGCTGGAAAGAACTTTACCGCCGGTATATGGAAAAATATGACCGGATCGCCGATCCGAAGAGACAGATTTTCGCCGGGGGGAAAATAACGCTGAAACAGCTGGAGGAATATGTACGGAAAAATTCTTCCGGCGAGGACCTGGAAACAGAGATGCTTACGCGTTTTATGGAGAAAGAGATTATAGACAGCCGTTCCGAAGAAGATTTTTTCCGTTTTATGGATGACAATGTGGAAAATTTTTCAGCGGTCAGGGAGAAAGCAAGATATTATTTCTGCAAGTATCTGGATCTGTATATACGAAATAAATGTGATAAATATTATGAGAGCTGCAAAACATCAGAGCGGATGCTTGCGCAGTATGGAAACGTTCTGGAAAAAGAAGAAAGAGGATACCTGGAAAGTCTCGCCCTTGAGGAACTGAACTTCCTCAAACCTCTTACAGCGCTTAAAAAAGACGCAAAAAAGAGCAGGGGAAGAATGACCCTGGAAGAAAAAAGAGAACTTCTGGAAAATACGGCTCTGACGCCCGGCGGCATCTTTGACGAATTTAATTATTTTTATTTCGGTTATGTTTCTACAGACTGGATGGAACTTGTGTTTGAAATCTACGGACCGGTAAAGGAATGGCCGGATAATCTGAAAATCCGTATTGCCCACGCGCTGGGATACTGCGGACTCAATCCGGACGAGGATGAGAAAAAGACAGGGCTTGAAAAACTTGAACAGAGGGAAAAAGAAGAGATCCGGAAAGAGGAAAAACTGGATCTGGAATATGACCGCAGCGGTGCGAAAGATGCGAAGCTGTATCAGAGAGGACGTTCGGGAGAAGACTTTTTCCGTGAATTTATCACAGGAAAAAGAGATATCAACAGAGAAACGCTGATCAGTTTTCTCCTGTTTGTCAAAATGAAGATCTCTCTCAATGACGATAACAAGATCACTCTGATGCGTGTGAACCGTATCCTGGAGAACTGCGGTTTTGCCCAGCTGCGGCCGGGGATCGGTTTTGACAGGTTTGTGATAGACTTTCTCAGAAGCAGCGATCCTTTTTCAGTTATGGAGGAATATGTGGACAGGCAGGTGGGAAAAGGAGAAAACTTCTATCTTTATAAGGTTTATAAAGACGCCTACTGTCATCAGAATGAGCTGGCCGAGTATCTCAGGATAAAGTAAACGGCAGAGGAGCGGGATGAAAAAAAGAAGATGTATTTTTTGTATGCGGGAAACAGATCCCGGGGAACAGAAATGTCCTTTCTGCAAAAAAGCTCTCTGGCAGTATGCCTGGGAACCCCGCTGGATCAGACCGTATACCGTTCTCAAGGACAGGTATATGATCGGAGCCGCGCTGGGGGAAGGCGCCTTTGGCGTTACATATCTGGCTTATGATGAGGAAGAAGACCGCACGGCTGCGGTGAAGGTGTATTCCGGGGAGGATCTTCCGGGTGAAGCCTCTGTTCTGGAAAAGACAGAGGATCTTCCGGGCATAGTACGCAAAAGAGATTCCTTTAAAGAAAACGGGAAAGTTTGCCTGGTGATGGAATATTTAAGCGGCGGAAGCCTTAAAGATTTCATGAAAAAGCATCATCAGATCCCCGCGGAACAGGCGGCGGAAATACTCCTTCCTGTTATGAAAGCTCTTGTGCTCCTTCACAGCAGAGGGATTCTTCACGGGGATATCAGTCCCGACAATATGCTTTTTGACGCAGACGGAAGTCTTAAGCTGATCGATTTCGGCGCCGCGGTTCAAAAAGGGGAACCGGGAAATGACAAGAAGGTAAAGGAAAGCTATGCGCCCATAGAACAGTATCAGGAGAAAGAAAAAATGGGCCCGTGGAGCGATCTCTACGCGATCTGCGCCGTCTGGTATGAAATGGTGACAGGGCGTAAGGTTCCGCCGGCTCCTGTGCGGGTAAAAAAAGACAGCCTGAAAGAACCCGGCGCTTATGTAAAAGTTCCGGAAAAAATGGAACAGGTCTTTATCCGCGGCCTGTCTGTGGATATTCAGGGCAGATATTTCAGTATGGAAAATCTTCTGGCCGGACTTGGATTTACAGACGGATATATGCCTGATACGGCGGAGGACAGCCGGAAATTATGGGGCGATCTCTGGATCGCGATCACCACGGAAGTAGAACGGGATTCCGCCTCGGACAGAAAAAGAGGAAGACGGAGAAAAATCCTGAAAACCGCGGGAGGAGTTCTTCTCGGATTCGCCGCTGCCGCTGTGCTGGCTGCTGGCGGATTGTGGTTCTACTGTGATACTCATCCGGAAGAAGTGTTTGCATATAAGCTGGAAAAAGACAGAAAAGAAGCGGAGAATTTTCAGCGGAAAACCATCCGCCGACAGGATTCCGGGGAATTTCAGGAAGCAGTGGAATATCTGGAAGAAAACGCGTATGAAAACGATGAAGGCGAATATATCACCACCTACAGACTTACCGCGGACGCGCTGGCAGGATGGGAATATCCCGCGGAATATACAGGGAATCTTCCTGTGAAGGAAGAGACGGTAAGACTTGCCGCGGATCTTTTCGCGGGACAGGCAGGAGAGAAAGCGGACAGGCGGTTTAGCGGTTATGTGGAAATATATCATGATCAGAAAAATGATCCTCTTCTTGTCCGTCTGGAATGGACATATTTCTGTTATTACGGGGAGGACAGACTGTGGATACGTTCGGACTATGTCACAGATTATGTGGGAGATGTGTCTTATTGTTCCGCAGACAGAGAACAGGTGGAGGAATTTCTTTATGAAATGCTGCCGGTGGTTTCGCCGGAGTCCTTCCTGACAAGGAAGGAGATCCGAGAACTCCTTGAGACTGCGGAACAGACGGAGGGATATTTCTGGATGAATCTGAACGCAAAGTGTCAGATCAGCGTCAGTCAGGATTTTGAAAATAATATTACTGTGAGTATAGAAGCGGCGTAGGGAGAACGTATGGGTGAGGATTGTTTAAAAGAAGGAACCGTCCTGAAGAACAGATACCGGATAGATAAGATCCTGGGAGCCGGAGGCTTTGGCATTACCTATCTGGCAGAAGACAATACTCTGCGCCAGAGTGTTGTTTTGAAGGAATTTTTTCCCCGGGAAACAGCAGGAAGAGAAAAAGACGGGAATAATGTGATGCTTCCCAGAGAGAAAAATGACAGAAAACGTTTTCTGAAGGGAAAGAAAGATTTTCTCCTGGAAGCGCGAAGAATGTCCCAGCTCTTTGACATTCCTGCTATTGTGAAGATACTGGACTGGTTTGAAGAAAATGACACGGCTTATCTTGTGATGGAGTATCTCAGAGGAATCAGCCTGGACAGATATCTGCAGCGGCTGGATGCCCCTCTTTCTTTCGGAGAGGCCTGGAAAATACTGGAGCCTGCGGCTTTTGCCCTGGAAAAAGTACATAAAAAGGGGATCATCCACAGAGATCTGAATCCGGATAATCTGATGCTTCTGGAAAACGGAGAAATTAAGATCATAGACTTCGGATCAGCCAGAAAATATCTGGATACGGAAAAGACGATGACAATCCTGATCAAAAAGGGTTACGCGCCGCCGGAACAGTATATGAACAGAGGGAAACAGGGCCCCTGGACAGATGTTTACGCGCTGTGCGCCACGCTTTATGAGATGATCACAGGAGTCCGCCCGGATTCGTCCCTGAACCGGGTGCAGAAGGACAAATTGTATCTTCCCTCCGCCTATGGAGCGGAAATACTGCCGGAGGAAGAAAAAGTCCTCTGCCGGGGGCTGGAGCTTGATCCGGAGAAAAGATATCGGAATATGACGGAGCTGAGACTCGCGCTGTCGCCGGAGCAGGAAACCGAAACGGAGAAGAAGGGATTTCCTAAGATACTGGCGGCCGGAGCGGCGGCATTTCTGGTTTTATGCGTGGCGGGCGCAGGGGCGTTTTTTATTGTATCCGGGGATAAGGTACAAAAGGAGAAAATTTCCTATGCGGGAAATTATGGACGGCAGACAGAAAAATATGAAAAATTTCTGGACTTTGTAAAAAAGAACGCGCTTTCTTCGGAAGAGAGAGAAGCTGACCAGCAGTATCCTTATCAGGGGAAAAGTACGTTTTATACACTGGATCCGGAAGCTGTCGGAGAATGGGGAGAACCCTGCAATCAGTTCCGGTTTGACAAAAAAAATGAAGACTTTCTTGAATGGATGAAAGAGAAGGGCTATTCCCTGGAAGAGATCGGGAGGGAAAATAACGCTTCCGTTGAGATTTATCAGTACGGCGCTGTTGTTACAGATTTTTCCGAGTCCGTGATTTACCGTACTGAACAAGGGCTGGAAGTTGAGACGCAGTATGACAGTATCAATCATGATCTGTTCCGTATTTATTTTAAACTGGAAGAAGGATATGACGGCGAAATCAAAAAGATGATGACCGCCGCCGGAGAGTTCCTGGAGCAGGAGGATGCTCCTTCTGAAACGGAAATACAGGAGGATCTGAACCGGCTGGACGAAAGGACACAGGAGGAAGGCTGGATGGATACGCAGTATTCATACTGGCTGACAGTCCTGGAGAATGACAGCGGAGAGACGATTGCCCGGGGATTCGGTCCAAACAGGCGGATAACGGATTACGGGTGGTATTACTGGCCGTAAGGCTGTCTGGAGAGAGGATAGATGAAACAGAACGACAGATGTATTTTCTGTATGAGCGGGATAAAAGGGCAGGATCAGATATGCCCGGTATGTAAAAAAGGAATATGGGAATACCGCTGGAAAGAAGATTACCTGGAGCCGTATACCGTGCTTCATGATAAATATCTTACAGGAGCGGCTCTGGAAGAAACCGGGGAAATGGTCCGCTATATGGGATACGATATGGTGCTGGATCAGAAGGTTTTTCTGTATGCCTGGAACGAAGAAATCTGGAAACAAAATATAGAGGAGGAAGCCTCCCGCCTGTTCGGCAGATTTTCCTCTCCTGGCATGACGGCGGTTAAGGATTATTTTACGGAAAACGGGTACGGATTTATTGTCACATCGTTTGCAGAGGGCTCTGCCCTGTCGGAATATATGAAGTCCCATGGCCGTGTGTCTGAGAAAAAGGCTGCAGAGATGATGCTGCCGGTAATACGGTCGGTGAACCTGCTGCACGCAGGCGGGATCATTCATGGAAATATCACGCCGGAGCATCTGGTCGTTACAGAAGAAGAAACTCTCTGCCTTCTGACAGGATGTCCCGGCAGCAGAGAAACGGCGGAAAACAATTCTCCGTACACGGCGCCGGAACAGTTTGAGGACGAAGGGATTCCCGGACCCTGGACGGATATTTATTCCCTGGGGGCGGTCTGGTATGAAATGCTCACAGGTCACAGACCGGAGGACAGTCTTTCCAGAAGAAAGAAAGATACCATGAAAGCGCCTTCCAGATACACGGAAGTAAGCCAGAGAACAGAGGATGCTCTTTGGCAGGCGCTGTCCACGGAACCTCAGACCCGTTTTTTTTATCTGGGCAATCTTCTTGAAAGCATGAATCTTCCCCGTGAGGAAGAAGAACGGCAGGCAGGATCTATCCGCCACATCTGGGGAGAAGCCTGGCTGGAAACCGCGCGAAGAACAAAGGAACAGAAAAAAAGGGGCAGAATAAAAGGATATATATGGAAACGCGCGCTGGCGGCCGGAGCGGCCCTGGCTTTTTTTGCAGGAGCAGGAGCGGCGGGTATTTACGCATATATAAAGACTCATCAGCCGGAATATTTTCAGTGGAAACTGGAACAGGCGAAAAGGGAAACAGATACCCGTCCGGTCCAGGGTATTTTTGAGAAAAACGACGCGGATTATGGAAAAATAAAGGAATTTATACTGAAATATGGAGAAACTGATTCCGATACGGATCAGAGTAAAAGGCGGAATACATTTTACGATCTTGAAGAGCAGGAGCTGAAATACTGTCCGGCAGACCACAGCGCCGCGGAAAGTTTTTATCTGGATTACAGAACCGCAAAGGCGGCAGTAGAGTTTTATATGGATCTTGAAGGGAAAATGAATCTGTCCGAAACCTCTTTTTACGGATCCGGATGCATTGATAACGACGAGGACGCTGTCATCGCTCTGTTTTCTGAAAAGGAAGAAATTTATAAAGTAAGTATTTCCGGCGAAGAAATCGTCTTCAAATATGACGCGCTGGATGAAAGACTGACAGGTATTCAGTATCAGGGGTCCCGGGCGCGCTGCGCTTATTTTCTGGAAAAAATGGTTCCCCTTCTGGCGCCGGAAACCTATCTGACAGAAAAAGAATCCGGGGAATTAATGGGGACGGTCCCTGAAGAAAATGATTCTGTGTTTCTCAGAATAAGCGGAAAGCATCAGATTGACATTGCACACAGAGACGACTATGAAGACGGAGATGGAAAAATATACGAAGTGGAGATTGTTCCCGAAGAGTCCTCTTTTATGAACTGGTACGGACTCTATCTGGATTATCCGGAAGATGAAACTTTATACGCGGGAAACTATGAAAGAGGCAGCGACAGATATAAAGAGTTTGTCTCTTTTGTAGAAGAGAACGCCGTTTCCGTGGAGAAATCGGATGAAGAAGAGGGATCCAGTATGCTGGACGGAAGAGAAGCGACAATATATACTCTGGAAGAAAAAGATGTACTTAAGTGGGGCGAGCCCTGCAATAATTTCCGTTTTGCCATAAAAGCGGAGGAGGTTGTAGACAAGCTGAAAGAAAAAGGATATGAAATGAAAAAAATATCCGAAAAAAGGGAGAATACTGTGGAAATCCAGAAGTACGGAGCGATTCTTACAAATTTTGACGTGCTGGAACGGTACCGGATGGCGGAAGATATTAATCTCGCTATATTAAAGGATCTTGTCAACAATGACGTGATGCAGATGCTGGTTTACCGGGAGGCGGGAAGCGAGGTACAGCTTCACGAGGCGGCGGCAGATGCGGGTATAGCCGCGGGAAACTGCGAGGAGGACAGAGAGGAGCTGGCGGCTCAGATTCTGGATACCGTGCAGAAGTCAGAGAAAGATAATGAAATATATTATGTTAATGATAATATGCTGTTTATGAACCGTGAATATAAAGACACAGGAATCGGAATCTATATTTCTCCCGCCCGGCAGTTTGACGGCCAGTCTTATTACTGGCCGTGAAATGCTGCTGCAAGTCTGTGATCATCCGAATTCCGTTAAACGGATCATCGCTCCGGTTAGTTTTTTTCA
>CALWGI010000058.1 GCA_944380045.1 uncultured Blautia sp. | reverse complement strand
CTCTATATCCAGGAGTTCGCCGTCGCTTTCGCAGAGAAATTCTCCGCTTTGATTTTCTTTATAAAAATTTCTGCTGATACGGAAGTCCTTCCCTCCGCTTTCAAACCAGAGCGCGCCTCCGTAAACCGCGGGATTATCCCACGGGAGATACAGTGTATAGGCGTCTTTGCGGGCAGCTCTTCCCCTCTGCCTCTGTATCCCGTAAAGCATGCTCTTTACAAAGGTATGGACCGTAGTCTTTCCGCTTTCGTTCTCCCCGTAGAGTACATTTATCCCTGGAGAAAAATCGAGAGTTTTATCATGAATCCTGCCGAAATTCTTTATGTTGATACGTTTAATGATCATATATTCTTACCGCCGCCGATCGTCTTACTGATTGATAATAGTGGTCTCCATAAGGGCCTGAAGTCCGTGATACAAGGCTTTCTCCTCCACCACGGAAAGCTCCCGCCCCGAAAAATGTTCAATAAAATCTCCGATGAGGGTCCCTCTGAATCTCCTGGCAAGCTCTTTGAGATCGTAGGCCGGAACAGATTCGTCCAGAACCTCCACAACATTGCCCAGACGCTTCAGCCGCTCTGTGAGCAGCACCAGTTCAGGAGAACGGCTGCCCCGGATCACCAGACGGTAAATATTCTGTCCGCCTTTTTTCAGGATCGCGTTCTTCAGCATTTCTTCCAGAGAATACTGTGTGGAATCCTCCTTCAGTGTCAGTACGATATTTTCATAACTGCGGCATGCGAACGGAATAAATTTCAGCCGCAGTTTCCCCCTGTCCCAGGAACCTTCCACATAGCCGTGCCTTCCCGTATCGTTCCGGTCGATGGGCTCCAGCGCGCCCGCATAGACTGCTTTCCCCCTGAGAAGGGCGTGAGGCTTATGGATATGTCCCAGAGCCAGATAACTGAATCCGGCCGCCGCCAGCCTTCCGGCGTCAACGGGAATATGCTCTCCGTCTCCTCCGTGCGCGAGCAGCACATGAAATCCCTCTTCCTCCTCCGGCGCCCAGCTGTCGTACAGATTCTCCCTGATCATCTGTCGGTGATAACTCATGCCGTAGACAAAAGTATTCAGCTCCGGGATCTTTACGCAGGCCCGTTCCTCGGTCTCAAAAAACGTTACATTGGGCGCCCACTCAAATCCCCGGTAAAAAGAATCCTTCTTTATATAATCATGATTCCCCGCCATCAGGAACACCCTGGTCTTCGGTATGGTAGAAAAGAGATAATTCACTTCTTTCAGTTCTCTCAGGAGGGGCTGCCGGTGAAAAAGATCTCCGGCTATAAATAACAAATCCACCGGGTCTCTGCTGATGGACGCAATGACCCGGCGGAATGTTTCCCAGATTTCCTCCTCCCTCGCATGGCTCCAGGGGCACCCCCGGTCAGGGGCCGCCCCTAAATGTACATCTGCAAGATGGATAAATCTAACCATTTATTACTCCTTATAATTCACAGTTGTTCACTGTTCTGGGGAAGGGGATCACGTCGCGGATATTTCCCATTCCCGTCAGATACATCACACAGCGCTCGAATCCGAGACCGAATCCGGAATGACGGGTGGAACCGTATTTACGCAGATCCAGATAGAACTGGTAGTCCTCGGCTCTCAGTCCCAGCTCGTCCATACGGGCTTTCAGCTTGCCGTAATCGTCCTCCCTCTGGCTTCCGCCGATGATCTCTCCGATCCCCGGAACCAGGCAGTCCATGGCAGCGACCGTCTTATTATCGTCGTTCTGCTTCATATAGAAGGCTTTGATCTCCTTCGGATAGTCGGTGACGAATACCGGTTTCTTGAAGATCTGCTCGGTGAGATAGCGCTCATGTTCTGTCTGAAGATCACAGCCCCAGAACACCTTGTAGTCGAATTTGTCATTGTTCTTCTCCAGAAGCTCGATGGCCTCCGTATAGGTCACATGGCCGAATTCAGAGTTCAGCACATGGTTCAGACGGTCCAGAAGTCCCTTGTCCACGAAGGAGTTGAAGAAGTTCATCTCCTGGGGTGCGTTCTCCAGCACATACTGAATGATATATTTCAGCATGGCTTCCGCAAGATCCATGTTGTCGTTCAGATCCGCGAAAGCGCACTCCGGCTCGATCATCCAGAACTCCGCCGCGTGACGGGTGGTGTTGGAATTCTCCGCGCGGAAGGTGGGGCCGAAGGTATAGATGTTGCGGAAGGCCTGGGCGTATGTCTCGCCGTTCAGCTGTCCGCTTACCGTCAGGTTCGTCTCCTTGCCGAAGAAATCCTGGCTGTAATCTACATTGCCCTCCTCGTCCAGAGGCGGATTCTTGGGATCCAGGGTGGTCACACGGAACATCTCGCCGGCGCCCTCGCAGTCGCTTCCGGTGATCAGAGGCGTATGCACATAGACGAAGCCTCTCTCCTGGAAGAATTTATGAATGGCGTATGCGCACAGGGAACGCACGCGGAATACCGCCTGGAAAGTATTGGTCCGCGGTCTTAAATGAGTCATGGTACGGAGATACTCCATGGTATGGCGCTTCTTCTGCAGAGGATAATCCGGAGCGGAAGCTCCCTCTACCTGCACCTCGTCCGCCTGGATCTCGAAAGGCTGCTTCGCTTCCGGGGTGGCGACGAGAGTACCTGTCACAATAATGGCTGCGCCTACGTTCAGCTTGCTGATCTCGGCGAAGTTCTCCATGGTGTCATGATATACGATCTGAAGTGTATCGAAGCAGGAGCCGTCGTGGAGCACGATGAATCCGAAAGCCTTGGAACCGCGCACGCTGCGCACCCAGCCTCCCACGGATACCTTCTGATCCAGGAATTTCTCCCGGTCTTTGTAGATTTCTTTTACGGTTGTAAGTTTCATGATCTATTTCCTCTCTGTATTTATTTCGTAAAAAGGCGAAGCAGATGGCCCGCATCCGCTTCGCTTTCTAGTATAGCCTATTCCTTTGTTTCCTGCAAGGAGTATCTCCGGAAATTTACAGCGTCCGGATGAATCTCATGAAAGCCTCCCTGCCTTCCGGAGTACATTTATAGACGCCCGCGTCCTCCAGCACATGGATGAACACATTTCCGATCTCTTTCTCAAGGATTCCCCGGATATTATCCCTGTTGATATCCGGGTATTTCGGAAGGAATTCCGAAACCCAGGCGGCGTGCTTCTCGATCTTTTCATTGGAAGCCACGTCTTTGCCAGCCAGGATGTATTCCTCCAGAAGCTCCATTTCTTCTTTCAGTCTTGCCGGGAGTACGGCGAGTCCCATAACCTCGATCAGTCCGATGTTTTCTTTCTTGATGTGATGATACTGTGCGTGAGGATGATATACGCCCAGAGGATGCTCCTCTGTGGTGATATTGTTTCTCAGCGTCAGATCCAGCTCGAATACATCGCCCTTCTTTCTGGCGATGGGGGTGATGGTATTATGGGGTTCCCCGTCTGTCTCCGCGTAGATGAAGGCGTCCTCGTCAGTATAGCCTCTCCATGCCTCCAATACATGCGCGGCAAGATTCACCAGGCGCTTCTCGTCTTTGTGACGGATGCGCAGCACAGACAGAGGCCATTTCACGATCCCGGCCTCCACATCTTCATAGCCGGGGATGACTACCGGTTTCTCGATCTCCGCCTTCGCCATGGCAAAGGTGTAATGGCCGCCCTGGAAATGATCGTGGCTTAAGATCGAACCGCCCACAATGGGAAGATCCGCGTTGGAACCAAGGAAGTAATGAGGAAACAGCTTCACGAAATCAAAAAGCTTGATAAAGGTGTTTCTCTCGATCTTCATGGGCGTATGCCTGCAGTTAAACACAATACAGTGCTCGTTGTAATACACATAGGGAGAATACTGGAATCCCCAGGGACTGTCGTTGACGGTGATGGGAATGATCCTGTGGTTCTCTCTGGCGGGATGGTTCACCCGTCCCGCGTATCCCTCGTTTTCCGGACAGAGCAGACATTTGGGATAGCTGCTGGCCTTCGCGTTCTTCGCCGCCGCTATGGCCTTGGGATCTTTTTCCGGCTTGGACAGATTAATGGTGATATCAATATCGCCGTAAGGGCTTTCCACTTTCCATTTCCGGTCTTTTTTCACGCGGTAGCGGCGGATATAGTCGCTGTCCTGGCTTAATTTATAGAAATAATCCGTGGCCGTCTCCGGGCTTTCTTTATACTTCTCCCAGAACTCCCTCTGCACCTGGGAAGGGCGCGGCATCAGGCAGTTCATCAGCCGGGTGTCAAAAAGATCCCGGTAGACCACGCTGTCCTCAATGAGCCCCCTCTTCACTGCCTCGTCCAGAAGCTCTTTCAGAGTTTCCTCAAGATCCACATTGGAGAAGCTTTCCTTTGGTTCTTCGTACTCTTCTTCGTGAAAAACGTCCAGCAGAAGATTAACCGCATAGTTTTTTTCACATTCCGGGAGAAGTCCCGTTTCTATTCCATACTGCACCAGTTTTCTTATACTTTTATTTAACATTTTTGAATCCCCCGTATTCGTCTCTCCGGTTTATGCATTCCGTCAGGCTGCCTGCCGGGATCAGCCTATTTTGTGGGCGCCGTCTCCGATGTCCACCACATAAAATTCAGCCTCGTGTCCCACTGCTTCTTTATACTTCCTTCCGATGGTCTCAATAAAAGTATCCACCGCCTCATTCTTTACAATACTTACGGTACATCCGCCGAAACCGCCGCCGGTGATCCTGGAGCCGATCACGCCCGGGATCTTCCACGCCAGATCCACCAGGATATCGATCTCCTCGCAGGAAACCTCATAGTCGTCGCGGAGAGACACATGGGAAGCGTTCATCAGGCGGCCGAATTCCTCTACGTTATCTTCTTTCAGCGCCTTTACCGCGCGGATCGTCCTCTGGTTCTCATATACCGCGTGTTTCGCTCTCTTCCTGCAGATCTCGCTGGAAATGGCGTCTTTGTGCGCCTCGAATTCCTCCTCGGTAAGTTCGCCCAGGGCTTTGATATCCGTTACCTTCTGAAGTTCCTTCAGGGCGGTCTCGCATTCATTCCGCCTGTCGTTGTAAGCGGAACCTACCAGGCTGTGCTTCACCTTGCTGTTGGTGATGACGATCCTGGCGTCTTTCAGCTTCACCGGAGCGTACTCGTACTCCAGGGTGCTGGTATCCAGGAAGATCGCGCAGTCTTTTTTGCCCATGGCGCTGGCGAACTGATCCATGATACCGCAGTTCATCCCGTTGAAATTATTCTCGGAATACTGTCCTATAAGGGCAAGATCCTGCATGGTCAGCTCTTCGATCCCGTACATATCCTTCAGCATCAGGCCCGTAAGAACCTCCAGGGACGCGGAGGAAGAAAGGCCGGAACCGTTGGGGATATTTCCGTAGATCAGGAAATCCACTCCGTTTTCAAATGTATATCCTCTCTTTTCGAAAGCCCACATCACTCCCTTGGGATAGTTTGTCCATCCCGCTCCGTCAGAAGGCACAAGATCGTCAAGCGATGTTTCAATCACGCCCAGCCTGGAAAAATTCACAGAATAGAAACGCAGTTTCCTGTCTTCTCTCCGGCGCGCCAGTCCGTAAGTTCCCAGCGTCAGCGCGCAGGGAAATACATGGCCGCCGTTGTAGTCCGTATGTTCTCCGATAAGATTCACCCGTCCGGGAGCAAAGTATTCCCGGATCTCTCCGCCGGCTCCGTATACTTCTCCAAATTTCTCCAACAGTTTTTTCTCCATGTTGCGTCCTCCCTTGATATGATATTGATGTTTGATTTATAATCAGGCGCTTCTTCGCGCTTAATAGGAAACAGCTTCCAGATAAGTGATAAAAACGTTGCCGTTTCGCTGGAACAGCGTCGTACTGTCATTCATGCCGTAGGGCGCGACCTCGCCGGTAGCCGGATTCAAAAGGTAAGTGTTATATTCGTCGTATCCGACGATCACTCTGCTGGATTCCGCCCCGGTCTTGACGATCACCGCCCGCTGGGCGCTGACTTCATAAAGAACATTCTCCAGGCTGCATCCCGTAAGATCTATCACCGTTCCGCTGTCTCCGAGGCCTTCCTGCAGAGCCTCCTGATCCCATATACCGCTGCGGATGATCTCCGGTATATCAGAGGTATTTAATGTGATCCTGGTCTTCATATTTCCCCGCTCCCAGACATACTGCTGCGCCCGGTTGAGCACCACGCCGGTAAGTTCGTCGGCCCGCAGGACCGCCTGGGCCGGATCGGTCCAGATACTGTCCAGACTTCCCCGTCCATATACATAATACACGTCTTCATCAGATGTTTCCACATCCAGCTCCACGACATGGTCGGACGTGCTGCGCAGTTTCGCCCTGAGGACCAGCGGCTCCTCGGTATCCGGTTTTTCTTCCAGGACCAGGCGCACCATGATCCCCTGCCGGTCTGAACTTGTCTGTTCCACAGACGCCGTCGGGGCGGCCGTGTCGCTGTTATTCATGATATTATCTTTATTTTTTACCGTATATCCGTTATTATCCTTCACAGCCAGTTCGAATTCCATCAGGGTTTCCCCTACCGTCACATTAATGATGTACTGGCCTTCCCTGCTGTATTCTTTTTTCAGATCTCCCCTGAAATCTTCAATGCGGAAAGAAGTAAGCCCTTCCGTCACATGGCCGTTGGCGTCGGTGAGGATATCTCTGCTGTACAGGATTCCGTAGATCAGATCCTCGTTCATAAATCCCAGCGTACGGAGTTCCTGCCCTTCTTCCGGAACGATCATCCTCGACTTGAGAGAGTCGAAGTCAAACATACAGATCTGCCCTGCGTCCTCCCCGTCCGTAACCCTCCATGCGCCATGGGCGCCGGTCTCGGATACCGTAAATTCATCCGCGTCTATGTTTTCCGCCAGAATACGGTAGTCGGACTCCTCGATATTGATCTGGCAGAGCTTCCCGGACATCAGGAGGAACAGGCTGCCGTCTTCATTCACATAGGACAGGTTCCCCATATCCTCTTTCAGAAATTCATAAGACTCCGTACAGGGAATAAACACTCTCTCCTCTATCATATTCTGATCGCTGCTGTAATGATAGATTCCCACTCCGCAGACGCCCTCATGGGTCCCGCGGCTCATGTATCCGTATACCATGAAATCCAGATCGCCGTTTTCCTCCATATGGAGTATCTTGATCCCGTGGTCCGTGTCGGAATCTCTGGAATCCCTGTCGTCGGTCCGGCGGAAACTGAATACGTTCACGAATTTTCCGGTTTCCGGCGCATAGGTCCACAGTTCGCCCTCCTGTACAAACGCCGCAATGGTTCCCTCTTCGTTAGTCATGTAGGAGACGTCCCTGCTCCGCACGCCCAGGAGCAGTCCTGTGTCTCCGATCACCGGAAGGTGGGGATTGAAGATCTGTCCCGCAGCTCTCTCAAAATCCAGAAGCATGATCCTGGATTCCGTATATCTCATACGGAAAAAATCCGTCACATTATAAAATTCAACGCCGCCGTTCTCGTTGACGGCCGAAATTTCGTATTCCAGAGAAATACTGGCGGTGGTTTCGTTGATGTCCTTGATCACCGGAATCCCGGCGCGGGACATCTGCGGGCTTAAATTGCCCCAGCTTATATCCGACAGCGGCGACGAAATGGAAATACCCGCAAAATTCCTGCTTCCCGAAGACTGGGATTCCAGGTAAGGCGCCAGGCTGTCCGCAGAGGTCTTGTCCAGGCACATCCGGGCAAAATCCCCTGCAAATTTCACATATTCCGCTGTGTTGGTAGACGACCGGGAAACCACTCTCGTGTAATAATACGCGTCTCCGCTGTCCGTCTCCAGAGTCAGCTGCATGGAATATTCCTGGTTCATAAGGAGTCCGGAAGAGATTTCCACCGTGGTCCTCAGATAATTTTCATCTTCCGTCAGATTTCTGGTCTTTTTGTTTTCGATCACCTTCGTTCCGTCGGAACTTCGTATTTCATAAGCGAAGCTTTCCACTTCGGCCTCATGAGGATCAATAACAAAAGACAAAGTCTTCGTCGTATCCAGAGGCGTGACGCACTCCCTGACAAAATCGGCCTGCATAGGCTGCCGGTATCCGTGCATCAGATTGGAAAGCGTTCCCTGAAAATCCACCATAACCTCCGGAAGGATCGGCGCGTTCATATCAGAACGGTCGTCTGTGGCCTCGCTGTTCAGAAGAAAAGCAGTTCCCGCCACGCCGAGAATAAATACTGCCAGAAGTACGGCAAATTTTCTCAGAATTCTTTTCATTATAATTTATACTCCCTTCTCTTCAGGCATCCCCTGAGGATAGAGAAGCCTTTCCAGAGTCAGATCCCCGCGGATCGCCTCCGTCATTTTTTTCAGAGCGTCCACAGGCTGCTGTTTTCCTGTTCTGACCGCCCGGATCAGAAGATTTTTCGGCGTATGCTCCATATCGATAAACTCCAGGATCTGAACGGAATATCCTTTTGATTCCAGAAGCTCCGCCCGGATCCCGTCGGTAAGAAGAGCGGACATCCTTTCTTTCAGGATCCCGTATTTCAGTACCGGCGACAGCAGATCGTTTTTTATTTTTCTGTTCAGTTCATGCTGGCAGCAGGGAACAGACAGGATCACCTGCGCGTTCCACTGCACCGCCTTCGCCAGCGCGAAATCGGTAGCCGTGTCACAGGCGTGAAGCGTCACCACCATATCGACGCGGTCAAGGCCTTCGTAACCGGCAATGTCCCCCTGAAGGAACTGAAGTCCGTCATATCCGTATTTTTCGGCCAGCCGGCCGCAGTGTTCGATCACGTCCGCTTTCAGATCCAGCCCGACGATCTTCACCTGATACCCCCGCAGTTCCCGAAGGAAATAGTACATGGCAAAAGTGAGATAAGACTTTCCGCATCCGAAATCCACGATTGTAAGTTCTCTGTCTTTCGGCAGCTTCGGGAGAATATCTTCGATAAATTCCAGAAAACGGTTGATCTGGCGGTATTTATCATAGGCGGCTTCGTGAACCCGCCCCTCGCCGGTCATCACTCCCAGATCCACCAGAAACGGAACCGGCGTTCCCTGAGGAAGGATATACCGCTTTACTCTGTTGTGGGAGAGGATCCTGGTATTTTCCTTCTTCTCATGAAGTTTTTTCCTGACGGTCTGTTTGCCTTTCCTGCTGACAAGAATACTTCCGTCCGCCTTCTGCCCCTGCACCTGCAGCTGAGAGTAAGTGCCGTCAAGGCTCTCCCGGATATAGGCGAGCAGTTCTTCCCGTCCGTAATTCCGGTGGAACATTTTCGTTCCCAGGGAAGCGGAAGCCTGATAAAGGATTTCTCCTTTCAGCTCCACCGGACGGATCCTGACCCTGTCCGGCGCGTCCTTTTTCCGGCATCCGCTTAAAACCGCCAGGATCAGTTCTTCATTTATCAGTTCTTCCAAAAACTCGTCTGTTGTTATCATTTCTCAGTAACCTCTGAATTTTCTCCGCCTGCATCTTCTGCGGTATATCTCCTGGCAGAAAAAAACATCTGTCATTTCCTGCAGGAAGTCTGCGTTCCCGTACTCTTCGGGAAATTCTTTCCCGATGCGGCGCAGGATCTCTCCGCTCATGCGTCTCAGCATGGATCTGTCCGGAAATTCGTCGTAGATCCTGCTGCCTTCATAATCCAGCAGTCCGCACTCCTCTTCCACCAGATCGCGGAGTTTCCCCGCCCTGTCCGGATAAAAGGATCTCATAAGGGCGTCCTCTCTCCCCTGCATCCTCTCTTCCTCCAGAAAAGCCGGATCTTTACAGGTTTTATAAAAAGGTACAAATTCTCTCTCAGACATCAGCCGTCACCTGCTGCTCTCTTTTCATGTCTGTTTTAGAATATGCAGAAGCAGCGCAAAGGTGTGTGGCTTTCTGATCATCCCTGAAGCTCTCTTAAGATTTGCCGCGTCAGCTTCACGCTGTGCTCGATGGCCAGTTTTTCAAAAGCGGGATAATCCACATGGGCGCTTCCGTCCGCTTTGTCCGAGATCGCCCTGATCACAAGGAACGGCACATGATTAAGAACCGCCGTCTGGGCGATCGCCGCGCCTTCCATCTCCACCGCATAGGCTCCGAATTCTTTCACGATAAAATCCTTCACTCCCTGATCCGCCACAAACTGATCGCCGGAGGCAATCCGTCCCTCAAAAACACTGATATCGGGATTTACTTCCCTGCACGCCTGTACGGCCACCTTCCTGAGCACCTCGTCGGCAGTAAAAGAAAACATCTCCATCTGGGGGATCTGTCCCACAGGATATCCAAACGCCACTGCGTTCATATCGTGCTGCACCAGGTCTGTGGAAACCACGATATCCCCGATGTTGATCTCATTATTCAGGCTTCCCGCGATCCCTGTGTTCAGGATCACTTCCGCCTGAAATTCATCCACCAGGATCTGGGCGCATACCGCCGCGTTTACCTTGCCGATGCCGGAGCGCACGACGACAGCTTTCCTTCCTTCCAGGATTCCCGCGTAGAAATCCATGGAGGCCCTGCGCATGATCTCCACATCCTGCATATATTCTTTTAATCCGGCAACTTCATCGTCCATTGCCCCGATAATACCGATACATCTCATATTTTCTGTCTCCTGTTCTGAGCAATCTTTTTGTCATATCACATTCATTATAGCAAAAGTTCAGTTTATATGGAAACTTTTTTTCATTTCTGTTATAATTTATGATTATAGGATCAGGAAGCCTGTCCGGGCCGTCCTTGATCCTTCGGCATATTTTACAGGATAAAGGAGGAAAATATAATGACATACAAGACAAACGGCGTCTGTGCAAAATCCATTGATTTTGAAATTGACGGCGAAAATAAAGTACGCAATGTAACATTTGAAGGAGGATGCTCCGGAAACACCCAGGGCGTCGCCCGCCTGGTGGAGGGAATGGACGTGAACGAGGCCATCAGCCGCCTGGAAGGGATCCGCTGCGGCTGGAAACCTACTTCCTGCCCCGATCAGCTGGCACGAGCTTTAAAAGGAGCAATTTCCTGAAAAACGAAAGGAGGATTGATTCCATGAGCTGGAAAAACGAGAAATTTTATACCAAAGCTTCTGAGATCAAAGATTATCTGAACCTGTCCGACGAAGAAGAGAAGCAGATGGAGATCATTCTGGAACGCTTCCCAATGTCCGTTCCCCAGTACTACCTCTCTCTGATCGACCGGGATGATCCCGCGGATCCCATCCGCCGCATGTGCATCCCGTCCCTTACCGAAACCGACCTTTCCGGTGATTTTGATACCAGCGGAGAAGCCGACAACACTGTTCAGGAAGGACTTCAGCACAAGTACACCCAGACGGCACTGGTCCTTTCCACGAACTGCTGCGCCATGTACTGCAGACACTGTTTCCGTAAGAGACTCGTAGGAGTGGACGATACGGAAACCGCCAAACAGTTCGATACTATGATGCAGTATATTGCAGAGCACAAAGAGCTTAACAACATTCTGGTATCTGGCGGCGACGCGCTCATGATGCCCAATCATATGATCCGCAATTATCTGGAAAGGCTTACCGCCATGGATCATCTCGACCTCATCCGTTTCGGCACCAGGATCCCTGTGGTCTTCCCCGACCGCGTTCTCGAAGACCCCGAACTTCAGGATATCTTCCGGGAATTCGCGGACAAAAAACAGATCTATATCGTCACTCAGTTCAACCATCCCAGGGAACTTACGGACAAATCCATCGAAGTCATCCGCATCTTCCGCAAAATGGGATTCGTAGTCAAGAATCAGACGGTTCTTCTCAAAGGCGTCAACGATGACCCCGCGGTACTCGGAGAACTCCTCCGCAAACTTACCCGCGCGGGCGTTGTTCCCTATTATATTTTCCAGTGCCGTCCGGTACGCGGAGTCAAAAATCAGTTCCAGGTTCCCCTGGAAAGAGGCGCGCGTATTGTGGACGAAGCCAAGAACATGCAGAACGGCCAGGGCAAATGTATCCGCTACTGCATGTCCACTCCCAGAGGAAAGATCGAGATCCTGGGACAGCTTCCCGACGGAAAGATGCTTTTCAAATTCAATCAGGCCAAGGATAAAGCCGACGCGGCGAAGATCATGACCCTTGAACTGGAACCCGGCCAGTGCTGGCTGTACTAAACAATCCGTAGCGCCCCTGTACAATGGCGCTGTCCGGAATACAGAAATCCCCGTCCTATCTGCAGACGGGGATTTTCTTTCTTCCGGTATTGTGTTCGCGGTATTTTGTTTCCGCTCCTTTATTTCTGATCTTTTATTTCTGATCTTTCAGTTCCGTTTTTTCAGTTCTCATCCGAAATATCATTCCGGTCCCACTTATCGCACAGGGACTGGATCTCTCTTGCGA
>CALWGI010000057.1 GCA_944380045.1 uncultured Blautia sp. | reverse complement strand
GGGATCACGAAAATGTACATGGGTATCTGCAAGACCGGGGGCTACGGTGAGACCGGAGATATCCAGAACCTCTTCTCTCTCCTGAGCGGGAAGAGGAAGACCGATTTCCTGTATGACGCCGCCGGAAAAACGAATATCCGCCGGTTCGCAGGTATTTGTCTGTGGATTTATAAGAAATCCGTTCTTTAATAGCATGAGAAGATCCTCCTTATGATAGAATCTGATTTTTATTATCAGAATCAGTGTACAGGAGCAGAGCGGAAAATGTCAAGAGGAGACGCCTGAATATGCATGATAACTGACGAGGTGAAAATAACCATGATCATACCGGAAATGATCACCGGAGAGGAGAAATAAAAATTCTCCGTGTTCGACAAAAAAAACTTTACATTTAGAAATCTCTGTGATAGAATAATCAACTGTGATATATTTTCATATCCTTGTTCTCCGCACTGACGGAGGGCCATAAAGACCATAAGGAGGTAAAAGCATGAACAAGTACGAGTTAGCATTAGTTGTGAGTGCCAAGGTTGAAGACGAAGTACGTGACGCGGTAGTAGAGAAAGCAAAAGGCTACATCACCCGTTACAACGGCACCATCACAGAAGTAGAAGAATGGGGTAAGAAGAAATTAGCTTACGAAATTCAGAAAATGCATGAAGGCTTCTACTATTTCATTCAGTTTGAAGCTGACACACAGTGTCCGGCAGAAGTTGAAAGACATGTACGTATCATGGACAATGTATTAAGATATCTCGTTGTCCGCAAAGATGCATAGTCTTTTGGAAATGGATTTTAGAAAGCACCATTAAGAAACCCGTTCACTTATCATAAGAAGAGGTAGAAAAATGAACAAAGTAATTTTAATGGGACGCTTGACAAGAGATCCTGAGGTTCGTTATACCGCAGGAGAAAATGCTCTGGCAATCGCCAGATACACACTGGCAGTAGACAGGAGATTCCGCCGCGACGGAGAGGCGACAGCCGATTTCATCAGCTGCGTGGTATTCGGACGGGGCGCGGAGTTTGCTGAGAAGTATTTTCATCAGGGAATCCGTATTGTGGTAAGCGGCCGGATTCAGACCGGAAGTTATACCAACAGAGAAGGACAGAAGGTTTATACTACAGAAGTAGTTGTAGAAGAGCAGGAATTTGCTGAGAGCAAATCAGCCAGTGATAATTATATGGCGTCTCATCCTCAGCAGAGCGCGGCTCCGGCACCTTCTATGCCGGCTCCCAGCGCGGCAAGCGCAGACGGCTTTATGAATATTCCTGACGGAATCGATGAGGAACTGCCGTTTAACTAAAGATACCGGAATACGGGCAGAAATCCGTATGAAAAACTGAAAGAATAGGAGGAAAGAATCATGGCTTACAATAGAGGCGAAAGACCGGACTCTCCCATGAAGAGAAGAGGCGGACGCAGAAGAAAGAAAGTTTGCGTATTCTGCGGCAAAGAAAATAATGAAATCGATTACAAGGATGTAGCAAAACTGAGAAAGTATGTTTCCGAAAGAGGAAAGATCCTTCCCAGAAGAATCACAGGAAACTGTGCAAAACATCAGAGAGCTCTGACAGTTGCTATCAAGAGAGCACGTCACCTTTCCCTGATGCCCTACGTTCAGGACTAATTTCAGATGCCGCTGTCAGAGAGCTGACAGCGGCATTTTCAGATTCATATGGTAAAATAAGCAGGAATCTGTTATAATAGGAAACAGGTTCTTGTTAATTTTTTTATGAAATGATTGGTAATGAAGGTTATGAATAAAAAATTCAAATTAAGAGGACATTTAAAACATCTTACCCGATGGCCTTTATACCTGACGGTCCTGCTGATCGCATTGAACGTCCTGGTTTACATGATCGATTGCAAAGCAGGTCTGGTAGTGACCCTGGGTACACTGATTTATGTGGCGTGCGCTGTGGGGATCCTTCTGTATCACCGGCCGCAGATGTTTAATGATCTGATCGCTTTCGCCAGCCAGTATGAGGTTTTGGAAAAGCGTGTCCTGGAGGATCTGGCCCTTCCTTATGCCGTTATGGATATGGAAGGCAGGATGATCTGGTCCAACAAGGAATTCTCTGAACTGACCGGGAAGGATCAGTATTACAGGAAGAATGTGAATACGATCTTTCCGGATGTAACTCCGGATAAACTTCCCGTTTCTGAAGGACAGGATATATCTGAGATCAGTACGCAGGTAGGGGAACGGATATACAGGATCTCCATGCAGCGGATCCGGCTGGGCGAGGATATGGTCCATGCAAGAGTCCTGGAAGGCCTTCCGGAGACTACCAGTCTTATCGCAATGTATCTTTATGATGAGACTGAACTGCGGGAATACATGCAGGCTAACGAGGATAACAAACTTGTTCTGGCCCTTGCTTACCTTGATAATTATGAAGAAGCTCTGGAGAGTGTGGAGGATGTCAGAAGATCACTGCTGATCGCCCTGATCGACAGAAAGATCACCAAATACTTTTCCAACTATGACGGACTTGTAAAGAAACTTGAGAAGGACAAGTATTTCCTTATTATGCGCCAGAGTTCCCTTGAGGCGCTGAAAGCCCAGAAATTCCACATTCTCGATGAAGTCAAGACTGTCAATATCGGTAACGAGATGACAGTGACTCTCAGTATTGGTATCGGCTTAAACGCAGCCAATTATCTTCAGAATTATGAATACTGCCGTATTGCTATCGAGATGGCACTGGGCCGCGGCGGCGATCAGGTGGTCATCAAGAACGGCGATAATATCACCTATTTCGGCGGCAAGTCGCAGCAGATGGAGAAGACCACGCGTGTGAAAGCCCGCGTGAAAGCCCAGGCGCTGAAAGAATTCATGAGCACCAAAGAACGGGTCGTAGTCATGGGACATAAGATCACGGATGTGGACGCTCTCGGCGCCGCGATCGGAATTTACCGCGCAGGCAAAACCCTGGGCAAACCGGTTCACATTGTGGTTAATGATCCGTCGACGTCTATCCGGCCGCTTATTGCCGGATATCTCAATAATCCGGAGTATGAACCGTCCATGTTCATTGACCGGGAACAGGCTGTGGAACTGGTTGACGACAATACGGTTGTTGTGGTCGTGGACACCAATAAACCCAGCTATACAGAGTGCCAGGATCTTCTGTATATGACGAAGACTGTAGTGGTACTGGATCATCACCGCAGGGGCAACGAGATCATCGAGAACGCGGTGCTTTCCTATGTGGAGCCCTATGCGTCCTCTACCTGTGAGATGGTTGCCGAAATCCTGCAGTATTTCTCCGACGATCTTCGTCTCAGGAATATCGAGGCCGACTGTATTTATGCGGGTATCATCATCGACACAAACAATTTTATCACCCGGGCCGGCGTGCGTACCTTTGAAGCTGCAGCGTTTCTACGCCGCAGCGGCGCGGATATGACGAGAGTCCGCAAGATGCTCAGGGATAATTTTGATTCCTATAAAGCAAAAGCAGAAGCAGTGCGTACAGCAGAAATCTACAGAAACTGTTTTGCGATTGCCGTATGCCCCAGCGAAGGTCTGGAAAGTCCTACCGTGGTCGGCGCGCAGGCAGCAAACGAACTGTTGAACATTGCGGGTGTGAAAGCGTCGTTTGTTTTGACGACATATAACAGAGAGGTATATATCAGCGCACGGGCCATTGATGAGATCAATGTACAGCTCATGATGGAAAAAATGGGCGGAGGCGGTCACATCAACATTGCCGGCGCGCAGGTAAAAGAATCCATTGAAAATGTAAAAGAAATGCTGAAAGGCATTATTGACGAGATGTATCAGGAGGAAGAGGATTCAAAATGAAAGTAATTTTGTTGGAAGATGTAAAGTCTCTGGGAAAAAAAGGACAGATTGTAAATGTCAGTGACGGTTATGCCCGGAATCTGATCCTGCCCAAAAAGCTGGGGCTTGAAGCGACGCCTAAGAACCTTAATGATCTGAAGCTTCAAAAAGCCAATGCTGAAAAAGTGGCGCAGGAAAATCTGGAAGCTGCCAGAGCTTTTGCAAAAGACCTGGAAGATAAGGAGATCATCCTTACACTGAAGGTAGGAGAGGGCGGCAGGACTTTTGGTTCTGTTTCCACGAAAGAAATTTCCGAAGCTGCAAAAGAGCAGCTGGGTCTGGATATTGACAAGAAGAAGCTGCAGCTTCCCTCCCCCATAAAGAATCTGGGAGTTACACAGGTTCCCGTAAAACTCCATCCGAAGGTGACGGGAAGTCTTAAAGTCTGGATAAAAGAGGCATAGTTTAAAGGAGTACAGGATATGGAAGAAGCGCTGATCAAGAGAATACTTCCCCACAGCATAGAAGCGGAACAGTCTGTGATAGGCTCCATGCTGATGGACAGGGATGCGATACTGGTGGCTTCAGAAATCCTGACCAGCGATGATTTTTATCAGAACCAGTACGGCATTATTTTCGATGCGATGGTGGAACTCTGTAATGAAGGACAGCCGGTAGATCCGGTTACGTTACAGAACCGCCTGAAAGAAAAAGATCTTCCGCCGGATATCAGCAGTATGGAATATGTGAGAGAACTCCTGGAGGCAGTTCCCACATCGGCGAATGTGAAGTATTATGCAAACATAGTAAGCGAGAAGGCGGTGCTTCGGAAACTGATCAAGGCGTCCGAGGAGGTTGCCAATAACTGCTACCTGGAGAAGGACAGTACGGAAACCATACTTGAGGAATCAGAAAAGAAGCTTTTTCAGGTTCTCCAGAGAAATATCGGCGGCGATTTTGTTCCGATCCAGCAGGTGGTTCTGAATTCCATCAGTAATATTGAAAAAGCATCCAAGCTGAAAGGCAGTGTTACAGGTCTTCCCACAGGTTTTGTGGATCTGGATTATAAAACTTCCGGAATGCATGCGTCTGATCTGGTATTGATCGCGGCGCGTCCCTCCATGGGAAAGACAGCCTTCGTTTTGAATATTGCCCAGTATATGGCTTTCCGTAAAGATATCACAGTAGCGATATTCAGCCTGGAGATGTCCAAGGAACAGCTGGTAAATCGTCTGCTGGCAATGGAGTCACATGTGGATTCCCAGAATATGCGTACCGGAAATCTGAAAGATGAGGACTGGACCAAACTGGTAGAAGGTGCGGATATTATAGGGCGTTCCAATCTGATCATAGACGATACGCCCGGAATCAGTATCGCGGAGCTCCGTTCCAAATGCCGGAAATATAAACTGGAATATGATCTGGGAATTATCATGATCGATTATCTCCAGCTGATGAGCGGCAGCGGAAAGAGTGATTCCAGACAGCAGGAGATATCCGAAATATCCCGTTCACTGAAAGCACTTGCCCGTGAACTGAACGTTCCGGTGATCGCGCTGTCACAGCTCAGCCGTGCAGTGGAGCAGCGCCCCGACCACAGACCCATGCTTTCGGATCTTCGTGAGTCCGGCGCGATCGAGCAGGACGCCGACGTGGTAATGTTCCTTTACAGAGACGATTACTACCATAAAGATACAGAAAAGAAAGACATAGCTGAAGTTATAATCGCAAAACAGCGAAACGGCCCCATCGGAACCATCGAACTCGTATGGCTGCCAAGATACACCCAGTTCGTAAACATGAAAAAGTAGAGCCGTGCACAATCGGAAACGAGTGAGTCCGGGAATGCTTGCATTCCTTCGGGCTCATTTGTTTTTGATTGTATAGGGCGAAGCATGTCGAACACTTTTGGTTGAAATCCCCCCGCGCTCTGTTATAATAAATTTATTGAATTTCATAAGGAGGTGCGGCATGGAGACAAGATACACCGTCAGACAGGCAGCAGAGATGACAGGCGTAAAATCCTATGTCCTGCGTTACTGGGAGGACGAGCTGGATCTTCGCATCCAGAGAAATGAACTTGGCCATCGCTATTACACCGGATATGATATTCAGATTTTTATGAATATTAAAGAACTGAAGAAACGGGGACTGCAGCTTCGCGCTATTAAAGATCTGATTCCTCAGATTGCCCGTATAATACCCGGTTCTGCAGAAAGCAGCATAAAACTTTTGGAAGCAGAAACGGCGGTGGCAGATAACGGAGAGACCTATACCGAAGAAAAATGTATTGACGAAGACCCGGTTGTTCATCCTGAAGATAATAATCCCAAAATACTTGAATTTCAGGAAATCCTTGAGCGCCTGATCGCTCAGGAAATGCAGAGCAAGAATGACGGTGAAGAGAGGTGCCGTTCTCTTGATCTGGCAATCCGGAGACAGCAGCTGGCAAGACGGGAAGCCGCGGCCTCATATGACAGAAAATCCAAAAGAAGATATAAATAAAAACAGCGCCGTTCCTGTTTAACCAGACAGGAACGGCGCTGCTTTTAAGAACTAAATTATTCACCCGGATGAATAGCTTCTGTCGGACAGACATCTGCGCATGTACCGCAGTCTACACATGCATCGGGATCAATCTCGTAATGCTCTGCGCCTTCGGAGATAGCTTCAGACGGGCACTCGCTTTCGCATGTACCACAGCTTACACATTCGTCAGAAATAACATATGCCATAATAACAATCCTCCTTTTTTCTCGTTAGTACCTTTACAGGTTCTATACCGTTATTCTAATATATCTTATCAAGGAATACAAGTATAAAATTATAAACATAATTTTATAGTCTTTCCGTTGATTCCGGACTAAATATGTATTATAATTAACTGTATCGCGGGCGCAGAGCCCGACGAAGAATGACAGATATTTTTCTGCAGATCAAAAAGGAGGAAATTATAATGGCTAAGGTTACAAAAGAAACACTGATTGGTCAGCTGCTTGCAATAGATCCCAACATTGCGGCAATCCTTATGAGAGCAGGTATGCACTGCATCGGATGCCCTTCCTCACAGATGGAATCCCTGGAAGAGGCAGCCATGGTTCATGGCATGGATGCAGATATCCTGGTTCAGCAGATCAATGATTTTCTTGGAGAATAAATAAGAATCAAAAGAGGGCGTCCCGGCGGGATGCCCTCTTGTTGTTTTTGATAGATTACCGGAAAAATGTAAAATACATTACCGGTTAATAAAAAAGAAGTCATGATTATAATTGTACAAGCTGCTGCAGCGCGTTTTGTGTTATCAGGCTGCCGTGTTCCTTCAGATGGGCTTCACCGGCTGCGGTAAAAGCCTTGCCTTTACCATATTCGGAAAGTATGTTGCATACTTTGTTAAATTCTTCCGGACTGTAATCCGACTGGTGAAGCACAAGAAGATATTTTCCATTGTGCATATCCTTGTATAGAGTATTGCTGCCGTTAAAAAATCCATTCAGCCCGTGAGAGGCGCCAATGACATCATCCAGCCGTGAGAAAGTATACAGACGGATAAGACTGACGTCGGAAACAGGGGCGTCTTCTGTAGCTTCGGCAGCAGAAGAGGATTTCGCGGCCTGATTCTTGGAACGCGTAGATTCCCTGAGTTTCTGGAAGAAATCTATAATGCTGTCAGCGCCGTCCAGCTGAACAGGTTCCGCCTGACTGCGTTCCTTATTATATGGAGTAAATTTGGAGAAGCGGGTGTCTAATTCTTCGGGATCCTCCACTTTGGTGATGATCAGAATAATACTGTCAAGATTTATGGGAATCGCCTCGATCATTAAAGGAATATTGTCGGCTTCAAATCCAAATTGTATCTGTGCCTGCTGCATCATGTCCCGAAAGAGCTTTTTTGCCTTCTCACTGCCATAAGCGAGCTCACTGAGCCTTATCTGGTGCAGTTCGAGATCCTCTTTCGTAAGAGTGCAGCGGATCTGGTTTTCATTAATTTTTTCAATCTTCATTTATCATCACATCCTATTCTTATGCTCCTGCTCCTTTTATTATATGAAACGCTGGAGCAGGCAGGTTATAGTCCATGACTTCTTTCCTGCGGCGCCGTACAGTGTCTTTAACCCTCAGATACTGTACAGTACGCTTTTCGTTGAAAATATATTTCAACTTTCCATCTATTATATACCACAAATACAGAAATTGTAAAGAAATTCAATTTACCTAATTATAAAATATTTGGAAACAAAATCGAAAAAAAATTATAAATTGATGAAATCTATTGCATCCGGAGTTTGTTTCAGTATAATAGAAATCAGAAAATGCTTCGCGCACATAAGGATTACCAGGCAGCGAAGGAATCGCTTACATATTAACCCATTTTTACGGAAATCAATTCTTGGCTTTTAAGCGTCATACAGCGTTTCTGCTGTGGAGAACGATTAACCCCCGAATAAGATAAATAAGATAAAGTCCATACTGTGCCGCCGGCATTTTCTTAAAACCTATAAGGTGTTTTCTGAAATCAAAATAAAAAGAAAGGAGGAAGAAAGAAAATATATCACAAATAATCCCGAATGAGGATAAGGGAAATACATAAGAGGAAGGGATTCCTCTGCGGAGGCTGAGTTCCCTGTTTATGCCTGACCGCGCAGGGGAATCCTTCAGGATGTAATCTGTAAATGTGAAAAAAGTCTAAAAACTATATTTTTCTGATGCATTCATTTTAAAATATGTTATAATATAAAACATGTCTTTTGGGACTGTATCCCGGAGACGGTAAACAGAAACTGAACCGAAAGGGAGAACTTAATGAAGAAGCAAATGAAAAAGCAATATATGCCGGTCATAATTGTCTGTGTGCTTATATTACTTCTGGCAGCGGCCGGTCTGGGGACGCAGGTGATTAAGAAATATATTCCCACGAAGGAGCGCATGGAGCTTACGGAGTATTACGGTGCCTCCGGCGAAGGAGAAGCAATAGTCGTTCTTGGTACAGAGATCATGGAGGAGAGGGCCCGGATGTCAGGCGATCAGCTGTATCTCCCTCTGGACATGGTTAATACATATCTCAATCAGAGGTATTACTGGGATGGAGCCAATCAGCAGATCCTTTATGCCACACCCTCGGAACTTCAGTATTATCCGGCGTCTGAGAACGGAGACGGCGATGTATGGCTGAAGGACGGAACCGTATATCTCAGTCTGCCTTTTGTGCAGAAGTTCACAGATATGGATGTATATATGAATGAAAATCCTTCCAGGATAGCCATTCAGTACCAGTTTTCCAATGTGAATACAGCGCAGGCCGGGAAAGATACATATGTCCGCTACAGAGGCGGGATCAAATCTCCGGTACTTACAGAAGTAAAAAAAGGCGATACGCTTATTTATATGGAAGGTCTGGAAGAATGGGCCCAGGTTGCCACTATGGACGGATATGTGGGATATGTACGGGAGAAAGATATATCAGAACCTTCTGTAACAGAGTTTTCCAGAGACTTCCAGCAGGAGGAATACACCTATCTTACTTCAGAGGAGCCGGTCAACCTTGCCTGGCATCAGGTGACAAGTCAGGAAGCGAACGCGTATTTTGCCGATGCGACGGCTAATGTGAGCGGCGTGAATGTGATTTCTCCCACCTGGTTCTATCTCCAGGATACCTCGGGTAATATTGCCGACATATCCTCGGCGGAGTATGTCAACGCCGCCCATGAGAAAGGAATGCAGGTGTGGGGACTTATCGATAACTTTACCGCTGATGTAAGCACTACGGAAACTCTTTCCCAGCTTTCTTCAAGACAGAACATCATCAGTCAGCTGATGGCTGCGGCGAAGAATGTGGGGCTGGATGGAATTAATGTGGACTTTGAGACATTAAGTGAAGACGCAGGGCCTCATTTCCTTGAGTTTCTCAGGGAACTGTCCATCGAATGTCATAAGAATAATCTGGTGCTCTCCGTCGACAATCCTGTACCGGAAGATTTTACCAGCCATTATGACAGAGGCGAACAGGGACGTGTTGTGGATTATGTGATCATCATGGGATATGATGAGCATTATGTGGGATCTACAGAGGCGGGATCCGTCGCTTCTCTTCCCTGGGTGGAGAAAGGTGTGCAGGATACACTGGCAGAGGTGCCGGCAGAGAGAACGATCCTGGCCATTCCTTTCTACACAAGATTGTGGAAGACTACAGGCGGTGCGCTGACCAGCGAAGCGATCGGAATGGATCAGGCGCAGCAGGTGATCAGCGAGAATAATGTACAGACTGTATGGGATGGAAGCGTGGGACAGAATTATGGAACTTATGAGACACAGGATTCCACTTATCAGATCTGGCTGGAGGACGCGCAGTCAATCGCGGAGAAAGTAAAACTGATTCCCAAATATGAACTGGCCGGCGTGGCTCAGTGGAAACTGGGATTCGAGAACAGCAGTATCTGGCAGGTGATCAGCGACAACCTTCAATAATTAAATCAGGGCCGGAATCTTCAGGATTCCGGCCCTTTTTATGAGGAAATATCCCCATAAATGGAAGGAGGCCGGTACTTTCGTACCGGCGCGTATGAAAAAGAAAAATATTTGTATAGAAAGCTTATCGCTTTCTACATATAAGAATATACAATATAAATGTGAAGAAACTGTGATGAGCATTTTAAAAAACTGTGAAGATAACCGAATAGTTAGAATTTTTTCCAGGTACCTCTGCAGAAGAGCAGCAGCAGCGGGAAAATTTCAAGCCTTCCTGCCAGCATGTCAAAAATCATTACACTCTTGGACAGGTAGGAGAAGGAACTGAAGTTCCCCAGAGGTCCGGCGACTTCCAGCCCGGGTCCGATATTATTCAGCGTAGTTGCGACAGCGGTAAACGTACTTATCAGATCAAAATTGTCAATAGCCACGATCAGTATGGAGGCGGCAAAAATGATCAGATACACGCTGAGGAAAATATTGGTGGAGCGCAGCATCTCGTGAGATACAGGTTTGTCGTCCATTTTCAGTTTCTTTACGGAACTGGGATGGAGATAACGCTGAAATTCTTTCCCTGCGGCTTTGCAGAGCAGGAGGATCCTGGATACTTTGATTCCGCCTCCCGTGCTTCCGGCGCAGGCCCCGATAAACATCAGAAGAACCAGAACAGCCTTGGATAAAGACGGCCACTGGTTAAAGTCAGTGCTGGAATAGCCGGTGGTGGTGATAATGGAGCCCACCTGAAAAGCGGCCTGCTGTACGGCAGTCCCGATTCCGAAAAACAGATGTCTGGTATTTATGGCTATGATCACAATAGCCGCGGCAATGATGCCAAGATAACACTGGACTTCCTCAATAGCGAAAGCCTGACGGAATTTTTTCTTCAGGATCAGATAGTATGCGGAGAAATTCACGCCGAAAGCGATCATAAATACAGTGGTTATGATCTGGCAGTATGTGCTGTAGCTTCCCATACTGTCATTTTTTATACCGAATCCGCCTGTTCCCGCGGAGCCGAAAGTGATGCATAATGCGTCGAACAGCGGCATTCTTCCGATAAGCAGAAAGATGATCTGCATGACAGTCATTCCGAAATAAATAGTATACAGGATTTTGGCTGTGGACTGTACTTTGGGGACCAGTTTGCTTACAGAAGGTCCGGGACTTTCCGCCCGCATCAGGTTCATATGATAACCGCCGGCCAGAGGCAGAAGGGAAAGCAGGAACACCAGAACTCCCATGCCGCCGATCCAGTGGGTGAAGCTTCTCCAGAAAATAATGCTCTTAGGAAGAACTTCCACATCCGTAAGAATGCTGGAACCGGTGGTTGTGAACCCGGACACGGTTTCAAAGATGGCGTCGATGGGATGGGGAATACTTCCGCTGATGATGAAAGGCAGCGCTCCGGTAATACTGAGAATGATCCAGCTTAAGGCAACCGCCACACATCCGTCTTTCATATAGAATACTTTGTTGGACGGACGTTTCCGGGTGAGAAAGATCCCCACTGCAAGGCAGATCAGGATAGGAATCAGAAAATCATAGATCTCCTCCTCCTGATATATAAGCGCCGTGATACAGGGAAGCACCATAAATATGGCCTGCAGGTTGAACACCCACCCTGTGATATAAAGAATAATACGATAATTCATTTCAAGTACCTTATTTCTCAAGGATATCGCAGATATCCCGGAGTCCTTTGTGTGTTGTTACGATGATCACGTTGTCGCCGATCTGGATGGTATCCTGTCCTCTGGGGATGCTTACAGTCCCGTGACGGGTCAGACAGCATACAAGGAGATTGTCTTTCAGTTTCAGATCGGCCAGAGGGATCCCCACAACCGGAGAATCATCCCGGATGTTGAATTCCAGAGCCTCCGCCTGATTATCCAGAATATGATAAAGGGTTTCCACATTACTTCCGATGGTGTTCTGCATGGCCCTCACATATCTGAGGATCATATCGGCGGTGAGATATTTGGGATAAATCACGCTTCCGATATCCAGCTCGTCAATGATGTCCGTATAGGGCAGACGGTTGACTTTGGCCACCAGTTTGGCTTTTGAAACCTTTCTGGCAAACAGAGGAAGAAAAATATTTTCTTCATCAAGGTTTGTAAG
>CALWGI010000056.1 GCA_944380045.1 uncultured Blautia sp. | reverse complement strand
TTGGCCACCAGTTTGGCTTTTGAAACCTTTCTGGCAAACAGAGGAAGAAAAATATTTTCTTCATCAAGGTTTGTAAGCGTAACGAAAGATTCCGCCGTTTCCAGCCCTTCTTCGATAAGAAGGGAACGGTTGGTTCCGTCTCCGTTAATGATCGTCGCGTCCGGGAGCTGTTCGCTGAGATACTCACAGCGCTGGAAATTCTGCTCGATGATTTTTACCGGTATCCTGATATCGGCAAGCATTTTTGCAAGATATACAGAGATTGTTCCACCGCCTATGATCAGGGTGTTTTTTACCTGATTTGTTTTCAGACCGATTTTTTTAAAAAACTGCGTGGTATTTTGCGGAGTGGCGATAATAGAAACAAAGTCTCCGTTATGTATGATATGATCTCCGCCGGGGATGGACAGTTCGTCCTTATTTTCGATGGCGCAGAAAAGAATGTCGCAGCGGTATTTTTCTGTAATGCGGGAAATGGTCATCCCGTCCAGACCGAACTCGGGGAGCACTTTAAATTTAAGAAGTTCCACCCGCCCTTTGGAGAAAGCGTCGATCTTGATCGCTGCCGGGAAACGAAGCAGCCTCGATATCTCCTGCGCGGCTGCAAGTTCCGGATTGATGATCATGGAAATTCCCAGCTTTTCTTTAATAAAACCTATTTCCTGGCTGTAAACGGGATTCCTGACGCGGGCAATGGTCTGGCAGCGGCCTGTTTTCTGTGCGATGAGACAGCAGAGGAGATTCAATTCGTCAGAAGCGGTGACTGAAATAAGAATATCGGCAGAATCAACGCCGGCTTCCATAAGAGTGTTGATACTGGCGCCGTTTCCCACAACGCCCATGGCGTCGATATCTTCTGTAATGCTGTTGATCGTTTTTTCTGATATATCGATAAGTGTCAGATCTGTGTTTTCTTCCTGAAGCTGTTCTGCAAGGGTACGTCCGACTTTGCCGCACCCGACAATTATGATGTGCATAGCTCCCTCCTCAAAAAGTAATATTCTGTTAATCCATTATAGCACCCGCACGGCAGGAATGAAATAGATAAATAGCAGAATCTGTCTATTTGCCTATGCGCACCATTCTGTTTTTATGACATAAAATATAGAGTAATCAATCAACAGAAAGGACTTTGTTCATGGAGAATTGTAACAGGAACCGTCCCTGTGCCCGTCCGTATCAGACGACCTGCGGTATGTCAAAAAACTGCGGGAACAGCTGTGCGGCGGGAAGACAGTTTTCGTACACGCAGAATAATACGTCATCTTCCTGCGCATGCCGTATGCCGGGCAGCGCTTCGGTATACGGTGAGATGTACGGGCATGTGGACCATATGGAACCGGCAATGGCTTATGTCCCGTGTCAGAAGTTTACCGACACTTATGATCTTTCATATGCCCTGAACGTGGGAACAATTTTTCCTCAGCTGTGTAAACCGTTTTGCGGAAAGAGAGGTGTCCGGAAATGATGTATCGCGACCAGCCTGAAAACAGAATGCAGCTTCTTCAGAAGATCAATGAGGTCAGTTTTGCCGTAGACGATATACTGCTTTATCTAGATACCCATCCCTGTTGTGAGGACGCTCTGGCTTATTACAGGGAACAGTCTGAGAAAAGAAAGAAACTGATGAAGGAATACGCGAAATGTTACGGCCCTCTGACCATCGACGATGCTCTGGAGTCAGACGGAGATACCTGGAAGTGGATGGAACAGCCGTTTCCATGGGAAAAGGAAGGAGGGTGCAGATAGTTTATGTGGAATTATGAGAAACGATTACAGTATCCTGTGAATATTAAAACCCCTAATGCAAAAATCGCTCAGTTTATCATGAGTCAATATGGCGGCCCCGACGGTGAGATCGGCGCTTCCATGCGCTATCTTTCACAGAGGTTTGCCATGCCGAACCGGATGGCTTCGGCAGTCCTTAACGATGTGGGTACAGAAGAACTGGCGCATCTGGAAATGGTGTCCACTATCGTGCACCAGCTGACAAGAGATCTGTCTATGGAAGAGATAGAAAAAAGCGGATTCGGTCCCTATTATATCGATCATGGAAACGGGATCTGGCCCCAGGCCGCAGGCGGTATTCCTTTTAACGCATGCGAGTTCCAGAGCAAAGGAGATCCCGTTACCGATCTGTTTGAAGACCTTGCAGCAGAGCAGAAAGCCCGCGCAACCTATGACAATATCCTCCGTGTTGTCCGGGACATTCCGGAGATCGCGGATCCCATCCGCTTCCTGAGAGCAAGGGAAGTGGTACACTTCCAGCGGTTCGGCGAAGCGCTCAGAAGTGTGCAGGAACAGCTCGACGCGAAGAATTTCTATGCGTTCAATCCCAGCTTTGACTGTCCCTGTGAGGCTTCCTGTCAGAAATGCGGCCAGCAGAATCAGAACAGATGACATGATCTGTCCGGAGAAGGCCGGATGAAGAAAAAGTTCTTGCAAATCTTTTTTTGCGGGACTATAATACAAGGGTAAATAAAACAGAACATCGGGGAGCTTGTGAACAGGCTGAGAGGGAGGTGCGACCTCCGACCCATAACCTGATTTGGATAATGCCAACGTAGGGAAATATGTGAGAGTGTATATTTTTGTGCAGGAAGCGGCCGGATCAGGTACTTCCTGCATTTTCAGTTGCAGAGAGGAAGATGGGAGCCGGTTTTGCCCGGGAAAATTTCCGGCTGGATGACTGTACACAGACCCTTCCGTTGGATCAGGAAAGGACGGGTTACTTATGATGAACCAGAATTTGACAGAAAAACACACGGCAGCAGGAGTTCAGACAGGAATATCCACGCGCAAGCTGGTAATGACGGGAATGCTTGCCTGTCTTGCCTATGTTCTGAACACTTTTGTATATTTTCCGGCAATGGCGCCCTTCCAGCATTTTGTGGACGTTCTGGCGGCAGTGCTGGTCGGACCCTGGTACGGGTTCGCGGCGGCGCTTCTCTGCGGAATCCTCCGGATGCTTTCCGGAAGAACGCTTCAGGCGATAGCGGGAGCTGTGTTCGGACCAATCATCGGCGGTCTTCTCTACAGGAAGACGAAGAGCGTATGGCTGGCCTTTGTGGGGGAAGTGATCGGAACAGGATTTTTCGGGGCCATGGCTTCTTATCCGCTGATGAAGATCTTCTACGGGCTGGACGCCCAGTCGCCTTTTTATTATATCCCGTTTTATACGCCGGCGGCTGTTGTGGGCGGTGCCATGGGCGTCTGCGTGGTGCTGATCTTCAAGCGTACGGGACTTCTGAAAAGAATGCTGGATGAGCTGAACCGGTGAGACAGATAAGATCTGCCGGGCCACTTCAGAACAGATATCATGTAGATAAGGATTTGACTATGACGTGTTATGAAGAAATACTGAAAATGACCAGAGAGCGGGAGCCGCTGGTCCAGTGCATTACGAATTTTGTTACAGTGAACGACTGTGCCAACATCATTCTGGCGGCCGGCGGAACTCCCGCCATGTCTCATGTGAAGGAGGAAGCTGCGGAAGCGGTGCAGAAGGCGGACGCCCTTGTGTGCAACATGGGCGCCATCGAGGATGCCCAGGCCATGATCCTGGCCGGGAAAGAAGCCAACCGGCTGGGAATACCGGTGATCCTGGATCCTGTTGCCGCAGGCGGGACAAGCCTCAGGAGGGCGACTGCGAAACAGCTTCTTGAAGAGGTGCATTTTGCCGTGATCCGCGGCAACGCTTCTGAGATCAGAAGTCTTGCAGGAGAGAATGTAACAGGAAGGGGAGTGGACGTGTCCGCGCTTGACGCAGTTACGGAGGAAAAACTTCCGGAAGCTGTGAAGACGGTGGAGCTCCTGGCACGGCGTCTGAAGAGTGTGATCGCTGTTTCCGGAAAAACGGATATCGTCTCTGACGGAGACAGGACAGTTCTTATCCGCAATGGATGCGCCACCATGTCCAGGATCACCGGAAGCGGCTGCATGGTCACCTCTCTTATAGGCGCGTTTTGCGGAGCCTCCCCGAAGCGGCCTTTTGAGGCAGCAGCCGCGGGTCTGGCAGTGATGGGTATTGCGGGGGAAACGGCGGAGAGCCTGCGTCTCAGTAAGGGAGCAGGAAATGCTACCTTCCGCAACGACCTGATCGACGCGGTGTTTAATTTTACGGAAAACCAGCTGACGGAGGAAATCAAAATTGAAGTTTACAGAGAATGAGATCAGGAACGCCATGCTTTTATACGCGATTACAGACAGGAGCTGGCTGAAAGAAGGAGAATCCCTCGCCGGTGTCTGTGAAAGCGTGCTGAAAAACGGCGCGACTTTTCTGCAGATCCGTGAGAAAGATCTGGACGGGGATGCTTTTGAAAAAGAAGCCGGAGAACTGAAAGAACTCTGCGGGAGATACCATGTGCCTTTTGTGGTGAACGACAGTGTGGAGATCGCCATGGATATCGGCGCCGACGGCGTTCATGTGGGACAATCGGATATCCGGGGACGTGATATCCGCGCCATGATCGGTCCGGATAAGATCCTGGGGATTTCCGCGGGAACGGTGGAGGAGGCCCGAGCGGCTGAGAATGCCGGGGCGGATTATATCGGCGTCGGCGCGGTGTTCGGCACCAGTACCAAGAAGGACGCCAGAAATCTTACCATAGAGAAACTCCAGGAGATCAGCGGTTCGGTATCTATCCCGGTGGTGGCGATAGGCGGAATAAACAGGGATAATGTAAAAGAACTGAAAGGAAGCGGAGTGGACGGTATCGCGGTAATCTCCGCCATTTTCGCCGCGGAGGATCCCGGACAGGCCGCCCGGGAGCTTCTGGAACTTTCGAAAGAGACGGTATATGGAAATGAATAAGAAATATGCGATTTTTGATATGGACGGTACCCTTGTGGATTCCATGCCGTGGTGGCAGGGACTGGCGAAGGAGTATCTCCTGAAGGAGGGCGTGGAGGAGATCAGCCCTGAAGTGCTTGAGAAAATAAGACCGCTGACTATTACAGAGTCGGCGGCGCTTTTTAAAGAAATATACGGGATCCAGGGTACGCCGGAAGAAATGGCGGCGAAAGTAAACGGCCTGATGGCGGAACATTACAAAAAAGACATTCCTTTAAAACCGGGTGTGCGGGAGTATCTTGCCGGACTGAAAGAACAGGGGGTAAAAATGTGCGTCGCTTCGGCCACGGCGGAACATCTGATGGAAGCGTGCCTGAAAAGACTGGGCGTGCGGGACGACTTTGAATTCCTGCTTTCCTGTGAGGAAGTGGGGGCCGGGAAGCACAGCCCGGACGTCTATCATCTTGCGGCGGAAAGGCTGGGCGCGGCGCCTGTAGACACCGCAGTTTATGAAGACGCTCTTCACGCGGTGCAGACAGCGAAGCAAGCCGGCTTTTATGTGATCGGAGTTTATGATGAAAGCATGAAGGATAACTGGAAAGAAATCTGCGCACTGGCGGATGAGGTTATGAGAGACTGGGAGGAAGAAGCATGAAGGCGGTTTTATCTATAGCGGGCAGCGATTCCAGCGGAGGAGCCGGGATCCAGGCCGATTTAAAGACAATGATCATGAACGGAGTCTACGGAATGACCGCGGTCACAGCGCTGACCGCCCAGAATACCACGGGAGTGACCGGGATTCTGGAGGTTTCTCCAGAATTTCTGGAAAAGCAGATTGACGCGGTGTTTCAGGATATCCGGCCGGACGCGGTGAAGATCGGTATGGTCTCTTCCGGGGCTTTGATGAAAACCATTGCGGAGTGTCTGAAAAAATATCAGGCGGAGAATATTGTGGTGGATCCGGTGATGGTCGCCACCAGCGGTTCTTCCCTTATGGAGTCGGAAGCAGTGTCCGCCCTGAAAGAATATCTTCTTCCGCTGGCGTCTGTGGCGACGCCGAATATCCCGGAGGCGGAGATTCTCTTTGGAAGAGAGATCCGCTCCGGAGAGGAGATGGAACAGGCCGCAAAACAGATCAGCAGAGAATACGGCTGCGCGGTTCTCTGTAAAGGCGGACACAGTCTGAACGATGCCAGCGACTATCTGTTCGACGGTAAAAAAGGAATGTGGTTCCGGGGAGAACGGATCCATAATCCCAATACCCACGGAACAGGATGTACGCTTTCCAGCGCCATTGCCTCTAACCTGGCAAAAGGATATTCCATGGAGGACGCTGTGCAAAAGGCGAAGGAATATATTTCCGGCGCCCTCGCCGCCATGCTGGACCTGGGCCGGGGAAGCGGACCTGTGGATCATGGATTTCTGCTGCATAAATCTTGAAATGCGAAAAAGCTTCTGTTATAATAACAGTTTGAACAGAAACTGCCGATTATGCAGAGAAATCTGCATGTTTTATGACAGAAAGTACCAGGTGATGGAATGGAGAAAGCAAAGCAGCAGAAAAAATCACTGCTATCGCTGCTCGGCGGAAGCCGGACCGGAGAAAAAAAGGTAACACATTATTATGATTACAGCCTTGTGGCGGTTATTATACTGCTGACCTGTTTCGGACTTATCATGCTGTACAGTACCAGCTCCTATCTGGCGGAGGTCCAGCAGGGCGACGACATGTTTTATTTTAAAAAACAGGCCCTGATCAGCGCGGCAAGTATTATTGGAGCTCTTGTTATTTCAAGAGTAGACTATCATATCCTGACCCGTTTCATTACGCTGTTGTACGGAATGGCCATTGTATTGATGATGCTGGTAAAGACGCCGTTGGGAATTACCGCCAACGGAGCCAGAAGATGGCTGGGAGTCGGAGAAAGTCTGTCGTTTCAGCCGGCGGAGATCGCAAAGATTGCGGTTATTGTATGTCTTCCCTATATGATTGTCCACATGGGCAAAAAAGTGAAGACACTGAAAGCATGTATGATACTGGCGGCCATGGGAGGCGCGCTGGCGCTGGTGGCTTATATTTTTACAGATAACCTGAGTACGGCGATCATCATCTTCTGCATTACAGCCGGACTGATCTTTGTGGCGCATCCCAATGTTAAGCCTTTTTTGATCGCCGGCGGAGCGGGACTTATTCTGATCGTGATATTGGTTCTGTATCTTAACGCTACCGTAGATCCTGCCACTAACGAAAATTTCCGTATCCAGCGTATTCTGGTGTGGCTGCATCCGGAAGACTTTGCCTCAGGGGACGGATACCAGACGATCCAGGCGCTTTACGCTATCGGTTCCGGCGGACTTCTCGGCAGAGGCCTGGGGAACAGTATCCAGAAACTGGGAAGCGTTCCCGAAGCCCAGAACGATATGATTTTCTCCATTGTATGTGAAGAACTGGGTATCCTGGGAGGAGTGATGGTGCTTCTTCTTTTCGCCTATCTTCTTTACAGACTGTTCTTTATCGCGCAGAACGCGCCGGATATGTTCGGATCGCTGATGGCGGCGGGGATTTTTATCCATATTGCCCTTCAGGTGATCTTTAATATAGCCGTTGTAGTAAACCTGATGCCCAATACCGGTATCACACTTCCGTTTATCAGCTACGGAGGAACTTCTATCGTATTCCTCATGGCGGAAATGGGACTTGCGCTGAGTATATCCAGGCAGATTAAATTCCAGGAATAACCCGGCTGCATATAATCCCATAAAATAACAGAAAATCTATTGACAAAAAGGTTTACAGAATATATACTTTCCACATCAAAGTATTGGCGGATGGCGCTTGATAAAGGAGAAGATAGTAATGTTAGAAGAAATGAAAAAACTGATTGCAGAGCAGCTGAACTGCGAAGAAAGTGAAATTACTGCAGAGACATCTTTCAAGGATGACCTGGGAGCTGATTCCCTGGATCTCTTTGAGCTTGTAATGGCTCTGGAAGATGAGTATAATGTAGAGATTCCGGCAGAGGAGCTGACAGAGCTTGCCACAGTAGGCGATGTGATCGAATATCTGAAAGGCAAAGGCATCGAAGCATAACACCCAGAAGAAATCCCTGAGGCAGAGATGTCTCAGGGAATTTTTATGATACCAAGGCTCCAAAAGTCATGTCGGTCATGCTTGCATGAAACGACATGACCTTGGAACCTATGGGTATCATATATATACCAAAGAACAGGAAAGGAAATTAACGAAATGTCTAAGATCAGAACCAGATTCGCGCCGAGTCCGACAGGAAGGATGCATGTGGGTAATCTTCGTACCGCACTGTACGCCTACCTGATCGCGAAGCACGAAGGCGGAGATTTTATTTTAAGAATAGAGGATACAGATCAGGAGAGATACATGGAGGGCGCAGTGGATATTATCTACCGCACTCTTCAGAGCACCGGCCTTCTCCACGACGAAGGCCCGGATAAAGACGGCGGCGTCGGCCCCTATATCCAGAGCGAGAGACAGGCTTCCGGCATCTACCTGGAGTATGCGAAGAAGCTGATCGAGCAGGGAGACGCTTATTACTGCTTCTGCGGACCGGAAGAACTGGAGTCCATGAAGCGCGTGGTGGCAGGCAAGGAGATTTCCATTTATGACAAACGCTGTCTGCATCTTCCCAAGGAAGAAGTGGAGAGACGTCTTGCGGCAGGGGAACCCCATGTGATCCGTTTCAATATGCCCACAGAGGGAACAACTACTTTCCATGATGTGATCTACGGTGATATCACTGTCAATAATGAGGAGATGGAGGATCTGATCCTGATCAAATCCGACGGATATCCTACCTATAACTTCGCCAACGTGGTGGACGACCATCTGATGGGGATCACCCATGTGGTAAGAGGAAACGAATACCTTTCCTCCGCCCCCAAGTATAATCGTATTTATGAAGCTTTCGGCTGGGAGATCCCGGTGTATGTACACTGCCCGCTGATCACCAACGAGGAGCACCAGAAGCTGAGCAAGCGTTCCGGTCATTCCTCCTATGAGGATCTGGTGGAGCAGGGATTCCTTACGGAAGCAATTGTGAACTTCGTGGCTCTTCTGGGCTGGAGCCCCCAGGAGAACAGAGAGATCTATTCCCTTCCGGAGCTGGTGGAGGCTTTTGATTATCATCACATCAGCAAATCTCCGGCAGTGTTCGATATCACGAAGCTGCGCTGGATGAACGGGGAATATATCAAGAAAATGGATCCGGACGCATTCTATGAAAAAGCGCTTCCCTGGATGCAGGAAGTTCTGAAGGGAGATTATGATTTCCACAAGATCGCTTCCATGGTGCAGACAAGGATCGAAGTGTTCCCGGATATTCCGGATCTGATCGATTTCTTCCAGGAAGTGCCGGAATACGATGCTTCCATGTACCGTCATAAAAAAATGAAAACAACAGAGGAGTCCTCCCTGGAGGTCCTGAAAGAAGTGCTTCCTATCCTGGAAGCCCAGGAGGACTATGCCAACGATCCTCTTTATGAATCCTTAAGCGCATATGTGAAGGAAAAAGGCTATAAGAACGGCTACGTAATGTGGCCCCTCCGTACAGCTGTTTCCGGGAAACAGATGACTCCGGCAGGAGCAACGGAGATCATGGAGATCATCGGTAAAGAGGAAACTCTGAAACGTGTAAAGGCAGCGATAGACAAACTCAGCTGATAAGAAGAACCGACTTTATGAAAAGAAATTCATCGCAGAAACGGGCGATCGCCCACCTGTCAGGACCCATGATGGTCCTGGCAGGCCCCGGTTCGGGGAAAACTTCCGTAATTGTAGAGAGAACTGCATACATGACCGGCGAGGGGAAGATTCCGTCTTCCTCTGTTCTTGTTGTGACTTTTTCCCGGGCGGCGGCGGTGGAGATGAAGGAGCGTTTCCTGAAATTTACAGGCCAGGGCAGTACCCAGGTGACTTTCGGAACCTTTCACGGAGTCTTTTACGGTATCCTGAAACAGGCGTATAATCTTACTTCGGCAAATATTCTTTCTGAAGAAGAGAAGAATGGAATCCTCAGGGAGCTGGCGCTGAATTTCGGGGGCGAGCTTGCGTCGGAGGGGGATTTTACAGAAGAGATCGCGAAAGAGATCAGTATGGTCAAAGGAAACAGGATCTCTCTGGAACATTATTATTCTTCCTGCTGTCCGGACGAAGTGTTCCGTCAGATTTACAGCGCGTACGGAAGCGCTCTTCGGGAAAGGCGGAAACTGGATTTTGACGATATGCTGCTCTCCTGTTATGAACTGTTTGATAAACGAAAGGACATCCTTCAGGCGTGGCAGAAGAAATTCCGCTATATTCTGGTAGATGAATTCCAGGATATCAATCAGCTTCAGTATGATATCGTACGTCTGCTGGCACAGCCGGAGAATAATCTTTTTATCGTGGGGGACGACGACCAGTCCATCTATCATTTCCGTGGCGCGCGGCCGGAAATCATGCTGAATTTCACGAAGGATTATCCCGGAGCAGAGAAGGTGGTCCTGGATGTGAACTACCGGTGCAGCAAAAGGATCCTGGCTTCGGCCATGAAGGTGATCGGCGGGAACAAAACAAGATTTCAAAAAGAGCTCAGCACGCCCAATCCGGAGGGAGAACCGGTGAGAATCTGTGAATACGCGAATCCCAGAGAGGAATATCTGAGCGTGACGGCGGAACTGCGAAAGAGAATGGAACAGGGAGAAAATCTTGAGAATACAGCCGTCCTTCTCCGCACCAATCAGGAAGCAGAAGGGCTGATCGCCGCGTTTATGGAGCGGCAGATCCCTTTTACCATGAAAGAAAAGCTGCCGAATCTTTTTCAGCACTGGATCTGCAGGAATCTTCTGGCCTATATGCATTTCGCGCAGGGGGAGAGAAGCAGGAAGCTTTTTCTGGAGATCATGAACCGGCCCAACAGATATATTTCCAGGGACTCGGTCGCATCCGACAGAGAAATCTCTTTTGACCGGATGCGGGATTTCTATAAAGATAAGGACTGGATGTGCGACAGACTCACCACCATGGAGACACATCTCCGGATTCTGAAAGGACTCCCTCCCTATGCGGCCATCAATTTCATCCGCAAGGGGATGGGGTATGAGGAATATCTCCAGGAATACGCCCTGTACCGTAAGATCAAACCGGAAGAGCTGGGAGAGATCCTGGACCGCCTGTCAGAGAGCGCAAAAGGGATGAATACCCTGAAAGAGTGGGAAGAATATATAGAGGAATATACCCGTAAACTGGAAGAACAGGCGGGAAGACAGAAAAAAGAAGGCGTGCAGATTTCTACGCTTCACGGAGCGAAGGGCCTGGAATATGATCAGGTATATATCCTGAATGTGAACGAGGGGAGTATCCCGTACAGAAAGGCGGTCCTTACGCCGGCTGTGGAGGAGGAAAGGCGGCTGTTCTATGTGGGGATGACCCGGGCCAGGAAACATCTGACCTTATGTTACGTGAAAAAACAATATGAAAAGGAGAGGGAACCTTCCCGGTTCCTTAAGGAGGCAGGTTTATGAACGCAGTGATCTATTACACAGAGATACCGGAAGAATACAGGGACAAAAAAATGGAGCATATGATCGGGGAAAAACTGCTGGAAACCGGTCTGAAAAAAGAATACGGACGGGATCTGAAGTTCGAACCCAGATCCAGGGGAGAACACGGGAAACCCTTCTTTACCCTTCAGCCGAAGATCCATTACAACATAAGCCATTCCGGAAAATACGTCGTGTGCGTATTTGCAGGTGAGGAAGTGGGAATCGATATTCAGATCCACAAAGAGGTAAATTACGAACGCATGCTGGAACGTATGGTTCCCGGTTCTATGATCAGAGAAATCCTGGAGGCGGACGATCCCGTCAGGGCTTTTTACACACAGTGGGTGCTGCGTGAGGCGTATATCAAATGGACCGGAGAAGGCCTGTCCAGAGATCTCCGTACCATTCCCATGGACAGCGGTTTCAGTCTGCTTCTTGACCTTGAGGAAGGGTACAGCGGAGCTGTGTGGTCTCAGGACGCGGTGGAACTCCGCTGGGAACATGCAGAAATAAAGCTGTTATGATATTCGGCCGGTTCCGGCTGGAAATTTTCTGTACTAAATCAGGATTGTCCACATATATTTAGTGTAAAGAGAGGTGAGGGCAATCGAAGCCAGCCAGATTCAGGATCTGTTTGCGGGAAATATCAGAAAGCTTCTTATAGACGCCAGGCCGAACTACGATCATCTGTATGAAATACGGATGCGGGTGGGGCGGCCGGTGTTTCTGATCTGCAGGGAAGGAGAATGCTTTCTCCGGGGGAGGGGATCCTCCCCTTATCTTGTTACAGATGAAGATGTAAAAGAAACACTGGAATATGTGAGCGGCTATTCCCTTTATGCTTATGAAGACGAGATCCGGCAGGGATATATAAGCGTGCAGGGAGGACATCGGGTCGGGATCACCGGAAAGGTGATCCTTGACGGAGACAGGATCAGGGGAATGAAATATATCTCATGTATCAATCTTAGGATAGCGCATGAGATCCCGGGCTGCGCGGATGCGGTTATGCCGTTTGTCCGCACAAAAGACTGGACAGCCCATACTCTGATCATCTCACCGCCCCGCTGCGGAAAAAC
>CALWGI010000055.1 GCA_944380045.1 uncultured Blautia sp. | reverse complement strand
TCGCTGGCGGCGAACTGGAGCTCGCTGCCTTCACCGCTGACGGTGAACATATCGCCTGTAAAACCGGCGTCGCGGACGATTGTACCGTCGGCCGCGTATGAAGTGATACGGATCTTCTTGCCGGATACGTCTACGCTGTTCTGAAGAGCGATCATTTTTGAAATCCTGATCACTGTGGCCTCGCTGGATTCTCCGGTTGTTGCAACAGCGTCAACAGCCTCCTGAAGGCTGTTGTAATACTGCGGAGTTTCTGTTCCGTCAGCGCTGGTGTTTACGATAGCGATTCCTGTATCCTGTTCTGTATCAGATCCGGGGTCGCCCTGACCTTCGCCGGTATCTGTTCCTTCCTCCTGGTTTTCGCCGCTTTGAGTCTGCGGAACCTGACCGGTTCCATTCTCTCCGCCTGCCGGCGTTCCGTTGTCCTGAGACGACTGCTCTCCGGCTGGTTCCTGAGACGGCTGAGGCGACGTCTGAGGCTGTTCCGCCGGCGTCTGCCCGGAATCATCTGATGTCTCTATGTTGTCTCCTGCAGGAGTGCTCTCTCCTGCGGCAGTCTGGGACTGAGGTTCCTGTGTACCTGCCTCTGTTGCGGCCGGAGTTTCCTCGGCAGCCAGTACAGACGCCGGAACGCTGCCCGCGGCAAGCACGCCTGCCAGCAGTACTGCATAAATCTGTTTTCTTTTCACTTTATATCGTCCTCCCGTATAACCATAAACGATGTGAAATCATATAGATAGCTTTGTATATGCGGCTGCATAATATCTCTTATGCTATCAGACCGCAAACTTACTGCATATTATACACAACAACCCCGGCAAAGTCAAACCTGCGCCCCGGATTTCCTGTATTTTACTGGCAGGAATGCCTGTCAGGGACGGACCTGGCCGTTTCCATAAATAATATACTTGGTGGTTGTCAGAGCCAGAAGTCCCATGGGGCCTCTCGCATGCAGCTTCTGTGTGCTGATGCCGATCTCCGCGCCGTATCCGAACTCGAAGCCGTCGGTAAATCTGGTGGAGGCGTTCACATATACGGCAGCCGCGTCCACCTCATCCAGGAACTTCTGGGCGTTCTCATAGCTGTTGGTGATGATGGCTTCGGAATGACCGGTATTATAACGGTTGATGTGTTCAATAGCCTCATCTACAGAATACACCACTTTTATGGAAAGTATGTAATCCAGATATTCCGTTCCCCAGTCCTTCTCTGTGGCGGGAACAGCTCCCGGCATCAGGGCGAGAGCCTCCTCGTCCGCCCGCATCTCCACGTTCTTCTCTTTCAGGCGCTGCGCCAGCACGGGGAGGAACTGATCCTTCACACTGTTATGTACCAGAAGGGATTCGCAGGCGTTGCACACGCCTACTCTCTGAGTCTTGGCATTCATAACAATATCCGCGGCCATGGAAAGGTCAGCGGTCTCGTCCACATAGATATGGCAGTTGCCTGTGCCTGTTTCGATCACGGGGATGGTGCTCTGGCTTACGACCGCACGGATCAGTCCGGCGCCGCCTCTGGGGATCAGAACATCCACATACTGATCCAGCTTCATGAACTCTGCGGCAGTCTCTCTGGATGTGTCGCCGATCAGCTGGACCGCGTCTTCTGTCACGCCGTGCTCTTTCAGTGTTTCACGGATACAGTCCACAATGGCCTGGTTGGAATGAATGGCGTCGCTGCCGCCTTTGAGGATCACGGCGTTGCTGGTCTTAAAGCAGAGACCGAAAGCGTCCGCCGTAACATTGGGACGGGCTTCGTAAATAATGCCGATCACACCCAGGGGAACTCTCTTCTGGCCGATGAGCAGGCCGTTGGGGCGTTTCTTCATGCCCAGGACTTCGCCGATGGGATCCTCCAGATCCACAAGCTGCCTTAATCCTTCCGCCATTCCCTCAATGCGCTCTTTCGTCAGCATCAGGCGGTCCACAAGGCTCTCTTTCATATTGTTCTTTCTTCCGTTGGCCACGTCTTCCGCATTTGCTTTGAGAAGAACGTCCGCATTCTCCACCAGACGCTGCGCCACGGCGGCAAGCGCTTCGTTCTTCTTTGCGGTGGAGAGACTTCTCAGGCTTTTCTCCGCCTCTCTGGCGTTTTTTCCCATCTGTATCAGCATTTCATTCATTGTGCAGTCCTCCTGTATTTTTTATATTCAAGACGATTCCGGCAGCGCGTTAAAATCTCTGCCGGATGTTCTCCCGCGGCAGTCCCTCCGGAATCAGAACCGCAGTATCTCTTTCTCCGTGACTACGATCTCAGGGGAGATATCCGTAGGTTCGGTGGGGACTTCCTCAAACATCTGGAATCCAAAGGCAGCCGCCACTCTCTTTATCCCCTTATGTTTCTCCAGAAAACGGTCGTAAAAACCGCCGCCGTATCCGACGCGGTGTCCTTTGCGGTCAAAGGCCACGCCCGGCATGATCATCAGCGCGTCCTCCCACTGTACGGCCTCTCCCTCTTCCGGCTCCGGTATTCCGAAATATCCCGGTTTCAGCTGAGCGAAATCTGTGAGAAGGTAAAAGACCATATCTTTTCCCACAACTTTGGGAACCGCGACCCGCTTGCCCGCTTTCCAGGCTTCCTCAATAAGAAATCCTGTCATCACTTCATGATTATAGTCCGCGTACACCAGGATACGTTCCGCCTGCTTATATTCCGGCAGGGAAAGGATATTCTCCGTGATCCTCCTGCTGTCCGCTTCCACCTTTTCGTCCGTACACGCCTTACGGGCGGCGTATACCTGTTTCCTAATGGCTTTCTTTTCTTCCATATTTCTCTCCCAGGTTGGTGATGGTACCATCCTTTTCTTTAATACTGATATTGTCAAGCTGGGTGCGGAGGTTCATGCGTATCGTGGCAAGATACTCTTTGCGCAGCGCAGCCTGTTCCTTTTTTTCCTCTTCGGTAAGGCCCACGCTTTTCGCCTTGTGGGCAAGAGTGTTGATCCTGTCGATCTTGATATTATCCATACTAATATACCTTTCTCTAATTTTTCTGGAAGTATCCGGGAAATACAGGTTCCGGCCTTCCTGTGTGTTTTATATCAGCTTCTCGATATAATCGATAAGATAGAATTCTTCTTTTTTATTGTGGACAAAGAGCGTTCCGTGCCTGCGCCCTTCCAGGATCTTGTGGATCACATGGAAATCCGCTCCGTTGGCGATCACCATATCCGCTCCTGCCGCGGTGGCGATCTCCGCGGCGGTAAGTTTGGTGGCCATGCCGCCGGTCCCCACGCTGCTCACAGAACCCTTGCCCATGCTGAGAAGCTTATCGTCCAGAGTCTCTACCGTGTCGATAAACTTCGCGTGGGGATTGGTATTGGGATCGTCGGTAAAGAGTCCGTCGATATCGGAGAGCAGGATCAGAAGGTCCGCACCGATCAGCGCCGCGATAACCGCCGACAGCGTGTCGTTGTCCCCGAACTTGTCCAGAAGTTCCAGCTCATAACTGGAAATGGAGTCGTTCTCATTTACCACAGGAATGGTATCCAGATTCAGAAGCTCCTCGAAAGTATTTCTGGCGTGCATCCTGTTCAGGTTGTTTACCATGGTATTCTTCGTCATCAGGATCTGGGCGGCCGTCTGATTATATTCCGCGAAAAGCTTCTGATAGATCATCATCAGCCTCGCCTGACCTACAGCGGAACAGGCCTGCTTCACTTTCAGTTCCTTCGGCCTCTCTTTCAGCCCCAGCACGGCGGATCCCACCGCCACAGCGCCGGAGGTGACAAGGACCACGTTTTTGCCCTGATTGTGGAGATCGCTGAGCTCCCGCACAAGGACTTCCATCTTCCTGAGGTCCAGTCTTCCTGTTTCTCTGTGGATCAGGGAGGAAGACCCCACCTTCACCACGATACGTTTTTTATCTTTCAGTAATTCACGATAATTCATTGCAGTCTGTTTCTCCATACACAGTAAATTCTTTCATATTTGCATTTCCCCGTCCGGCGTCCGCGTGCCGGCAAAATTGTGGAAGGCTCATCTCGTGATTCCCAGAGCGTTAAGAGCCTCCGACTGTTTTTTCTCCATCACGGCCGCTTCCTCCGGCTCCATATGATCGTATCCCAGAAGATGGAGCATGCTGTGGGCAAAGAGGAAACTGAATTCCCGCTCCCTGCTGTGGCCGTACTCTTCCGCCTGGGACCATACCTTGTCCACCGAGATCATCACGTCACCAAGAAGCAGTTCCCCTGTATCCAGATCGAAATATTCGTCCTTGTCTTCGATGACGGAATAATCCGCCGGCTTCTCAAAGGGGATCATGGGAAAAGAAAGCACGTCCGTAGGCGATCCGATAAAGCGGAACTGGGAATTCACCCTCTTAATCTCCTCATTGTCCGTAAGGACTAGGTTGACGGACGCCTCATAGGGACAGTTCTCGCTGTCCAGGATCTTATCCGCCACCATATCCGCCAGTCTGGCGTAATCGATATCCAGTTCCCGGTCTGTTTCGTAATCTATCTGTATTGTCATGGAATTCTCCTTTTTGAAGGTTTCTGCCTTTTCTCGTAGGCGTCGTACGCCTGTACGATCTGCTGTACCAGCGGGTGGCGGACCACATCCTTGCTGGTAAGCTGGCAGAACCCGATATCTTCGATCTTTTTCAGCACCTTCATGGCCACGTCCAGACCGGACACGGCGTCTTTGGGCAGATCCTTCTGGGAGGCGTCGCCGGTGACGATCACCTTGGATCCGAAACCGATCCTGGTAAGGAACATCTTCATCTGCTCGGGCGTGGTGTTCTGGGCCTCGTCCAGAATGATAAACGCGTTGTCCAGGGTCCTTCCTCTCATGTAGGCGAGAGGCGCCACCTCGATGAGACCTTTTTCCATGTTTTTCGCGAAGCTGTCCGCCCCCATGATCTGATAGAGAGCGTCATACAGCGGCCGGAGGTAAGGATCCACCTTGCTCTGAAGGTCGCCGGGAAGAAATCCCAGCTTCTCTCCCGCCTCGATCGCCGGTCTGGTGAGAATGATCCTGCTGACTTCCTCGTTGCGGAAAGCAGTCACCGCCATAGCCATCGCCAGGTACGTCTTGCCGGTTCCCGCGGGGCCTACGCCGAACACGATCATCTTCTTTCGGATCTGCTCCACATATTCCTTCTGCCCCAGCGTCTTGGGCTTGATGGGACGTCCCTGAATGGTGTTGCAGATCACGTCTTTATCGATCTCGGTAAGCACCTGATTCCTCTTCTCCATGGCGAGAGAAAGGGCGTAGGTCACGTTCTGTCTGGTTATGGTATTGCCTCTCTGAGCCAGAGTCACAAGTTCCACGATAAGATTCTTCGTAAGAGAAGCGCTCTGCTCTGTCCCAAGTATTTTAAGAATGCCGTCTCTGGATATGAGTGTGACATTCATCGTACGTTCAATCAGTTTTAAATGTTCATCAAACTGTCCGAATACATTTCCTTCCAGATCCGCAGGGATCTGGACATGCAGCTCGATAATGCTGTTAGCCATCCTCTGTTGTCCTTTCTACAGGCTGTTCCAGTACCTCCACCGGAACCTGCCTTCCGGTTTTCTCAATGATCTCCAGAGTTCCCCTGCTTACGCAGGTCTCGTGATCAACCTCTATTTTAACATTATTTGCGGATATTTGAACCCCTTTTTCCATTAAATTTTCTTCATATTCGTATAGTTTGTCATAGGCCATGGCTTTTGCTTCCTCCGCTGTGAGTGTTTTTTCCTGCATTTCGTACGCCCGGCTTGTGATTTTCCCCGCAGTCACGGGGAGTATGAAGCTTTCCGTAATGTGAAAAGGATACGCTTCCCTTATCTGGACTCTTCCCTCTTCTTTTTTGGGCGCTGCTTCCAGATACCAGTTTCCCGCTTTCAGGAAAAAACCTGATTTTTCATCTTCAAGCAGGACCGCCTCCTCATATTCCAGAGGGATTTCTTTATAATAGGACAATTCTCTTTTTATATAAATATCCGCGTCTGCATGAACATACTCGTACCGCACCACTTCCTGGCTGTCGTTGCGGATATCCAGCCGTCCCAGGACAAGCAGGTCTCCCTTTTTGCATACGTCTCCCGGTTTCATCTGAGGCACGCCCGTTCTGGTGATCATCTTAACGATCACCCCTTCCTCCTCCGCCTCGATGCTGCAGGACTCTTCATCCTGTTTCGTTTCTCCGGGGAAATTCCCCTCTTTTATGTCCAGGATGAGCCTCGTGCCCTCGATCCTGGCGGAAACCCAGGCGGTCTCGGGATAATTCTCCCTTACGGCCGCCGCCACCGCGCTGCAGTCGATCCGCGATTTTTTCATACCGTGGGTGATACCTTCCTCTTCCAGGAATTTCAGTATCTCCGGGGTGGCGTTTTTTACATTTCCCTGAATACGGATATTCCAGATGCGTCCGGAAAGAAAAATGAGGATCGCCCCACAGAGAACAATCCCTGAGAGAAAGGCCTTCCTTTTCCTCCATCCGGCCAGAAAGAAAGGAAGCCCGTGCCTTTCCAGAATATGTATCCTGCTTCCGGTTTTTCTTCGGATGGGAGCAAGAAGAAAAAAATCCCGGAGAGCAAGATTAAACTCCAGGGTTTTTGCGCCGGTATGGACAATTTTTTTCAGTTCGATCCCCCGGCTCCTGCACAGATTGAGAAAACGTTCCGTCTCCTTTCCCTGTACCCGGATCCTCACATATCCTGACCGGAACTTCGATTTTTTTAACACTGGCGCCTCCTATTTTTCCAGATTCACACAGCGGATCACTCCTGTAACCGTCATTTCCTCAGAGGTATAGGCGGGAATTTCAAGATTTTTTCCGGATATGATGATTTTTCCGTGAAAACCGGTCACTGTGATTTCATGATCCGTATACGAAAGGATCCTGCGGTAATTGCCGATCACCGCCTCTTTTTCACCGGTAAGGGTTACGGTCGTATCACGGAAAGCGAGATCGCCGGGAATTTCCAGCGCCCTGACGATGCTTTCTTTCAGCTGCCGTCTTTTTGCCATAAAAAAACACCTCCGGCTTTAGTGTTAATCTATGCCGGAGGCTGTTTTCATATGCCCTTTTTTCCTTTTGCCCTGCTGTTACAGGATAGCGCATTGCCGGAAAGGGGCTGGATCTCAGCGATACAATATCATGGAAAACCAGAGGATCGTGTTTCCGCCCAGCTCATATTCCATTTCCTGCTGTTCCACGATCTCGGAAACCACTACGCCGTGGCTCTCCAGACAGGGATGCATCCTCTCCGGATGACGGCAGGGCTTCCCTTCCGGATAGGTACAGCGCTCGCAGATATCGCAGGATTCCGTGGAAAGCGTATAGGTCTCGAAGCCTTCTTTCTCAAGGAATGCGGCGATCTCCCCGGTGAGATCCTCATGGGCCCGCCTGGTGGCCAGCATCTCTTCCATGTTCAGGACGTCGGAGACCTCCGCCACGGAAGAAAAAAGCACTGCGTTGTCATAACTGTGGATCCGTCCGGCACATTCTTCCAGGGCGCCCACCGCCGGAGGGCAGGCCCAGGTGGTGCCGTAACGCTCGCACTCCTGCTTGCAGATAATGCGGACCCTCTCTTCTGTTTTAAGTTCCTTCGGATCCAGCATACGGTATTCGTAAACCGGATACTGAGCGATAAATTCCTCGAATCTGTTTCTGTCAAGAGGGGTTTTCATTTCCTCTTCCCTCCTGTTTACTCAGTCAAAAATGATCAGCGCCATGAATACCAGGTCCTCGTCGCCGGAATTGGTCATGGCGTGTCCTTTTCCGTCGGGAGTGAAGGTGACGTCCCCCGCCTCCACCATGCGAAGCGTGCCGTTATCACTGTAAATTCCCTTTCCGGAAAGAATGTAGTAAGTCTCGCTCTCCCCGTGGTGTTCATGGTAGCCCAGAGAGCAGCCCGGTTCAATCGTGACCTCCGCGTAAAGACCGCACTTCCCGTTCAGCTGTTTCTCATCCAGAAGGCGCTTGATGATCACATGGCCTTCGCCGCCGTGCATATTTTCAACTTTTTTTATTTCCATTTCCAGTTTTCTCCTTTCATGGGGATTCCGATCTGGAGAATCCCCTGTCTGTCCTTTATTATAATCGTTTTCTTTCTGTTTTTAAAGTTTTTTGTCTTTATTTTATTGAAGGAATTTCCGGGATATGATATAGTGATTGCAGACACAGGACAAAGAAGTTCTTTTCGGGAATTTCTTTGTCCTTTTTCTTTTTATGTGAATTAAGGAGGGTTTTTATGGCGGCGTTTGAAAAAATCAAAAGCGGTTTCCCTGAGATGGATGAAATCCTGGACCACATCCGGCTGGGAGACAATGTAGTATGGCAGGTTTCCGATATAGAAGAATTCCGTTTTTTCGCGGAGGCTTTCGCAAGGCAGGCGGTCCGCGACGGCAGAAATATCGTCTATATACGTTTTGCACAGCATGAACCGGTGTTAAGGGATCTGACCGGGATCAAAGTACGAAAGTTTGATCCCGACGACGGCTTCGAGGCCTTTACCGTGGCGATCCATGAGGAGATCGCAAAAGAAGGACGCGACGCCTTCTATGTGTTCGACTGCCTTTCCGAGCTTCAGTCTGTCTGGTATACCGATCTGATGATGGGGAACTTTTTCCGGGTTACCTGTCCTTATCTTTTCGAGCTGGATACGGTGGCGTATTTTCCGCTCCTGCGGGGACGGCACTCCTTCGACGCGGTGGCGCGCATCCGGGATACCACCCAGCTTCTTCTGGATGTATATTCCGGAGATAAAGACGGAGGTCCCGCGGGAGGATCCGTAAGCAGTGATCCGGGAGCGGAAATCTATCTCCACCCTCTGAAGGTGTGGAACCGTCACTCTGCCCGGATGTTCCTTCCCCACTGCTGCACCACGTCGGACGGGACTTTCCGCACGATCGAGGACGGAGTCGGGATGAGCCGTTACTATCAGATCACCCAGAGAGTTTCCGCCGGATCCCAGGATCAGAATTACGACAGCCACGACCGTTTTTTTGCCCGGGCGAAGCTGGATTTCTCAGAAGGCAGGTTTACTTCGGAAACAGAGGATCAAATCATTGCAAGCACCATGACGAGGGATGAAAGGCTCAGATCGCTGGTAAAAACTTATTTTCAGCCCGTGGATTATTTCATGCTCCGGGACCGGATGATCGGAAGCGGCGCCATCGGCGGTAAGGCCTGCGGAATGCTTCTGGCCAGAAAGATCGCGGAAAAAGAAATTCCGGAGTATCTGTCCTTAAGCGAACCCCACGATTCTTTTTACATCGGTTCCGACGTATTCTATACCTATATCGTATCCAACGGATGCTGGAAGCTGCGGATCCGGCAGCGCACGGAAAAGGAATATTTTTCCGCGGCGGAAGAACTGAAGGAATATCTTCTGAACGGGGAATTCCCCTCCAGGATACGGGAGCAGTTCCTCAATGTGATCGAGTATTTCGGTCAGAGCCCTTTTATCGTGCGCTCTTCCAGTTTCCTGGAAGACGGTTTCGGCAACGCCTTTGCCGGGAAATATGAATCAGTCTTCTGCGTCAATCAGGGAAGCCCGCAGAAACGCCTTGCCGATTTCGAACAGGCGGTGCGCCGGGTGTACGCCAGCACCATGGACTATTCCGCGCTGGAATACAGAAGGCTCCGCGGTCTGGAGAAAAAAGACGAACAGATGGCCGTTCTGGTGCAGCGTGTTTCCGGATCCTATCAGGGACAGTATTTCATGCCCTGCGCCGCCGGCGTCGGATACAGCCACAGCGCGTACAAATGGTATCCGGACATGGATCAGAACGCGGGAATGCTGCGTATTGTCATGGGACTTGGAACAAAAGCCGTAGACCGTACGAAAGAGGATTATCCGAGACTTGCCAATCTGGACCGCCCCACTGCCACCGTGCTTACCACTGTGGAACAGAAGCATAAATTCTCCCAGAGATATGTGGACGTGCTTGACTGCAAAGAAAACAGTCTCAGGGAGGTTCCTCTGGAAACACTGCTTCCTGTTCTTCCTCTCTGGTACAAAAAAACAGTTCTTGAACACGACGGCGAGGCGGAGTACCGTCTCCGGCAGCTGGGACGGAATCAGGACGTATGGTTCATAAGCTGTCAGAAACTTCTGGAAAACAAAACCTTCACTTCTCTGATGCAGAAGATCCTGAAAACACTGGAACGCGTCTACCAGAATCCTGTGGATATCGAATACACAGTAAACACGGACGAATCCGGTTCCTTTGTGGTGAACCTGCTTCAGTGCCGGCCCCTTTATATCGGCGAGTCCGGCGAGAAGATCGATCTCGGGAAACTGAAACTTAAGGATGTGTTTTTTGATATCCGCGATTCCTCCATGGGTACTTCCGGCAGGCGGAAGATCGACGTGGTGGTCCAGGTGGATCCGGTCCTCTATTATCAGTATCCTTACCGCAAAAAATATGACGTGGCCGCGGCCCTGGGAATGATCAACCGCTATTACAGAAACAGGAAGAAGAATCTCCTGCTTATGACGCCCGGCCGCATCGGGACTTCCTCTCCGGAGCTTGGCGTTCCGGTCACCTTCGGCGATATATCCGGATTCTCCGCCATCTGCGAAGTTTCTGAGAGCAGAGCCGGATATATGCCGGAATTAAGCTACGGAAGCCATATGTTTCAGGATCTGGTGGAATCGCAGATTTTTTACGGCGCGATTTTTAATAACAGCAAAACACTCTGTTATCATCCGGATCTTTTCGCCGGGAGCCCTGACCTTTTCGGCAGGATCTGTCCGGAATTCCCGGAACTTGCCGGTATGATCCGGGTACATCCCGCAGAGGATCTCTATTACTGGCTGGACGCGGTTTCAGGCCGGGCTGTCTGCGGCATACCTGAAGCGGATTAAAAACAGCCCGGATACTTCCGTCCATTGTTGACAATTTGATATGCGGGGCATACAATAAATATATCATTGATATGTCAATAATTGATGAAACCAACTATTGCAGAGGTCAATTATTGAGTATCCCAACAATCTGACGGAGGATATTATTATGGAATATGCCATTCACACGCTGCTTGCCCGCACCGGCCATGCGGAACAGAATTATCTCAGGCCGTATCTGGGCGATCTCGGACTTACTCCCGGGCAGCCCAAGGTGCTCCGCTGTCTCTATACGGGCGGTCCCTGCTCCCAGAAGGCTCTTGCCGATTACTGCGAGGTAGACCCCTCTTCGATCTGCCGGACGCTGGACACTCTGGAGAAAGCCGGTTTTCTCATACGCCGGCCCTCCAGGACCGACCGCCGCGCCGGCGAAGTTTCTCTCACTCCCAAAGGGATCCGGGCTTTCGAGACATGGGAAGGCCAGTGCATGGTCCTGGAGAAGAAGATGCTGGAGGGATTTACCCCGGAGGAAAAAGAAGCCCTCTCCGACTATCTATCCCGCATATACCGCAATATGGGCGGAAAACTTCTGTAGGAGGGACCGGCCATGAATGATTTAAAGAAAGTTTTTTCTTTCGCGCGGGCGTACAGGAAAGATTTCGCCATAGCCGTCGCGCTGGTCTGTATTGAAACCGTATTCGAGATGATCATTCCCCTTATTATGACAGATATTGTGGATGTGGGAGTCCCCGCCCATGATATCCCCTATCTCCTGCTTCAGGGCGGCAAGATGGCCGTATGCGCCGCTCTCTCCCTGATCTGCGGCCTTGGATACGCCGGTTTCGCCGCGCGTGCGGCCTATGGTTTCGGAGCCGCGCTCCGTCAGGCGCAGTACGAAAAGCTTCAGGAATACTCTTTTTCCAATCTGGACCGCTTTTCCACTTCGTCCCTTGTGACGCGCATGACGACGGACGTCACCGTCATGCAGAACGCGGTGAACGGAGGACTCCGTCCTCTGGTGCGAAGCCCCATCATGCTGGGACTGGGAATCGCCATGTCCTTCATGCTGAACGGAAGGCTTGCTTTCGTGTTTATCTTTACCGCTCCCGTACTGGGGATCATTCTCGCCCTTATCGTCCACAAGGTGGCGCCCCTCTACAGCCGCCAGCAGAAAGCGGTGGACCATGTCAACCGGCAGGTGCAGGAAACGCTTACCGCCATCCGCGCGGTGAAAGCTTTCGTCCGGGGCGAATATAAGGAAGAACAGTTCGAGACCGTGAACAATGAACTTGCCGACGTCAGCAGGACCACCTTCGGCCACGCGGTGCTGAACCTGCCCGCTTTTCAGACGGTCATGTACACGGCTGTGGTGCTGCTTATGTGGAACGGCGGCAATTATATCCTCAGAGGCTCCATGACGGTAGGCGAACTCACCGCCTTTTTAAGCTATGTGCTCCAGGTCATGAACTCTCTGATGATGATCTCCAATGTGTTTCTCATGCTTACCCGGTCTCTTGCCAGCGCGGGAAGGATCCGGGAAGTTCTGGAGGAAAAGGTCTCCCTGGAGTCTCCCAAAAGTCCTCTCCGGGAAGTGCCCGACGGCGGGATCACATTCGAAAACGTATCTTTTAAATATTACCGGGGTGCGGAGAAATACGCCCTCTCCCATGTGGATCTCCATATTAACGCCGGAGAGACCGTGGGGATCATCGGAGGCACCGGTTCGGCCAAGTCCGCCCTCGTGCAGCTGATCCCCCGGCTTTACGACGCGGTGGAGGGCCGTGTCTCTGTGGGCGGCCATGACGTAAGGGAATATG
>CALWGI010000054.1 GCA_944380045.1 uncultured Blautia sp. | reverse complement strand
CCCACCAGAACCTTCTGCACGTTTCCGCCGGACATCTGGCGCACCGGCGCGGAAATGCTGGGCGTCATGATCTCAAGCTGATCCTTGATCTCTGTTGCCAGCTTTCTGGGGCCTCTGCGGTCCAGAAGGCCGCCCTTGCCGTCATGATAGCTTCGGAGCATCATATTATCCGTCATATCCATGGCGCCCACAAGGCCCATGCCGATACGGTCCTCCGGCACAAACGCAAGGCTTACGCCCAGTTCCTGGATAGAAACGGAATCCATCTTCGCCAGATCCTTCCTGCTGCCGTCGTCGTCATAGAAAAGGATCTCTCCGCTCTCGGAAACCTGCAGACCGGCGACAGCCTCCAGAAGCTCTTTCTGGCCGCTTCCGGAAATACCGGCGATTCCCAGGATCTCTCCGCTGTTCACCGTAACGTCCACGTCATCCAGAGTCTTCACGCCTTCCTTGTCTTTGCAGGTAAGGCCTTTGATCTCCAGGCGTTTCTTCATATCGTGAGGTTCCGGACGGTCGATATCCAGATCCACCTTGGCGCCTACCATCATCTCGGAGAGACTCTGTATATTCGCCTGAGAAGTCTCCACCGTATCGATATACTGGCCCTTCCTGAGGATCGCCACCCTGTCCGAAAGCGCCAGAACCTCCTGAAGCTTATGGGTAATGATGATAATGGAGCATCCGTCCTTGCGCATATTACGGAGAATGTCAAAAAGCCTGTCCGCCTCCTGAGGCGTCAGCACCGCCGTAGGCTCGTCCAGGATCAGGATCTTCGCTCCCCGGTAAAGCATCTTGACGATCTCCACCGTCTGTTTCTGCGAAACCGACATCTGATAAATCTTCTCCGAAAGATCCAGATCGAAACCATATCTGTCCAAAAGAGCCTGGATCTCCTCGGTTACCTTCTTCATATTCAGCATCTGCTTACCCGGAAGGCCGAGAATGATATTCTCCGCCGCGGTCAGCACATCCACCAGCTTGAAATGCTGGTGCACCATACCGATTCCCAGTTCAAAAGAATCTCTGGGCGAACGAATCGTCACTTCTTTGCCGTCCACAAAAATATGGCCGGAATCCGGATAATAGATTCCGTAGATCATATTCATCAGCGTAGTCTTGCCGCTGCCGTTCTCCCCCAGGATCGCAAGGATCTCTGATTTCTTCAGGGTGAGATCCACATGGTCGTTGGCAAGCACAGAGCCGAAGCGCTTGGTGATCTGCTTCAGTTCAAGAGCATAATTATCTGCCACTTCTGTTCCCTCCTTATGTATGTTAAGATCCGGCAGGCCGGATCCCTCGGTTCCCCGTTCCATTCCGGCAGGCCATAAAAGACGTCTGCCGGACATCCCGCGGATCTGCGGGATTTACTGTACCGTAAAACTCATATATCAGAAGCCTTCGCCTGAAAGCCTCTGATATGTGAATTTTACCAGAAAAACGGAGCTGCTGGCAAGCAGCTCCGCCATTTTTATTGTTATTCTTCTACAATAGAAGTAATTCCGTCGATGGCAAGGTCGAATGCCGGTGCGGAACCGAATTCAGACTCATGGAAATATCCGTCGGAGATGTACTCGATACCGTTCTTCTCGTATGTGGTAACTTCCTCGCCGTCAACAGTGAATGTGGAGGTATCAAATACATGAAGAGATCCGTCGATGATCGCGTTCTCAACTTCCTCAACCTTCTCTGCTGTGCCTTCGGCAACAACGTCCTCATTGAGAGGAGTCAGCTTGTCAGCGCCTTCAGCGAAGCCCTTGCACCAGTCAACGTCGATCGGTGTTCCGTCGATCATGCACTGTACCGCGTAGGTGTAGTATACGCCCCAGTCAATAGAAGCGGAGGTAAGCGCTGTGGTGGGAGCCACAGAAGTCATGTCGATGTTGTAGCCTACACAGGGAACGCCTGCAGCTTCACATGCTGTGGGAGCGCCTGTAGTATCGGCGTGCTGGCTGATCAGAACACAGCCGTCGGAGATCAGAGCGTCAGCGCACTCTTTCTCAAGGTCGAAGCTTGCCCAGCTGTTGGTGTATTTCACTTCCATTGTAACAGAGGGGCATACGCTCCTTGCGCCCAGGAAGAAAGATGTATATCCGGAAATAACCTCAGCGTAGGGGAACGCGCCTACATAACCCATCTTCGCCTCATCCTCTGTGATGGTTCCGTCTTCGATCATCTCATTGAGTTTCATGCCGGCTACCACACCGGATACATAACGGGATTCATAGATATTGGTAAAATAATTGTGCATGTTGGACAGTCCGCTGGACGCCGCCTGGGTACCTGTAGCGTGGCAGAACTGCACTTCAGGATATTCTGCAGCCGCCTGCAGGATGTACGTCTCATGTCCGAAGCTGTTGGCAAACACGATCTGCGCTCCCTGGTCCGCCAGGTCGGCAGCCGCGTCGTAGCATGCCTCATTCTCACCGATCAGAGTCTTCTCGATCACCTGTGAATCATCAAGGCCGAGAGTCTCTACCATCTCGTCAATACCCGCCATATGAGCGGCGCTGTAACCTTCATTCTCGTCGCCGATATAGATGATACCGATCTTAAGGTCTTCTTTCGCGATTCCTTCTCCTTCACCTGCATATACCGGCGCTGCGGCAGATACTGCCAGCACGGCTGCAAGTCCGATTGCAAATGCTTTTCTCATCCTCAAATCCTCCTTATATTGACATATTCCTTATAATGACACATAAAGAGGCACAACACCCACTGCGTTACGCCTCTCTGTAAGCACTTTCATCATACCGAAAATAGCGTAAATTGTCAATACAATCGACCAATTCTTACTTTTTTTAAGCACACCTTAATCTTTTTCAGTTCTTCTATATACTTCTTGACTTTTCAGCTTTAAAGCGTTATACTACAAAAATCAGAACGATTTATATCGGACGGAAAATCGAAATGAAAAAGAGGAGGATTTTTACATGAAAAAGCAAATTTTAGCAGCGGCTCTGTCCGCTTCCATGGCTGCAGGATTAAGCGGCGTCAGCGTTTATGCTGCAGACGATACATTTACAGTCGGCATCTGCCAGCTCGTACAGCACGAAGCGCTGGATACGGCTACGCAGGGCTTCAAGGACGCACTTACAGATGCGTTCGGCGACAAGGTTACCTTCGACGAGCAGAACGCCCAGGGCGATTCCAACACCTGTTCCACCATCATCAACGACTTCGTGGCCGACGATGTTGACCTGATCCTCGCCAACGCCACCGCGGCTCTCCAGGCAGCGGCAGCAGGCACGGCCGACATCCCGATCCTGGGCACTTCCGTAACAGAATACGGAGTAGCGCTGGATCTGGACGATTTTGACGGAACCGTAGGCGGCAACATATCCGGCACCTCCGACCTGGCGCCTCTGGATCAGCAGGCAGCAATGCTGAACGAACTTTTCCCGGACGCCAAGAACGTGGGACTTCTCTACTGCTCCGCCGAGGCCAACTCACAGTATCAGGTAGACACTGTGAAAGCCGCTCTGGAAGAACTGGGATATACCTGTGAATACTACGCGTTCTCAGATTCCAACGACCTTTCGTCCGTAGTGACCAGCGCATCCACAGAGTGTGATGTGATCTACGTTCCTACTGATAATACAGCAGCTTCCAACACCGAGATTATCAACAACATCTGCGAGCCCGCAGGCGTTCCGATCATCGCCGGAGAAGAGGGAATCTGCGAGGGCTGCGGCGTTGCCACACTTTCCATCAGCTACTACGATCTGGGCGTTGCCACCGGCGAAATGGCGGTACGTATTCTCCAGGACGGCGAGGATATCTCCGAAATGCCTATTGAGTACGCTCCCAACTTCACCAAGAAATACAACCCTGATCTGTGCGAGTCTCTTGGAATTGAAGTTCCGGATGGTTATGTAGCCATCGGCGAGGAGGCTGAGGCTGAAGAAGACGCTGCCGCAGAAGATACAGAAGAGGCAGCCGCTGACGAAGGCGAAACCGAAGATACAGCCGAAGAAACAACAGAAGCTGCGGACACTGCCGCTACAGAAGAAACTGCGGCAGATGAAGCTGCAGAGGCTGAGGCTGAATAAGAAATATTGCCTAAAGTCTTGTCAGGAAGCAATATTAATACTATTATAAGAACATAATATATGAACACTCCCAGCGGGAAAGGATCTTCCTTTCTCGCTGTCTGTGTCTTAAATCAGGAGGATTTTCCAATGGATATTTTAAGTTTAGTAAACGCCCTTCCCGGCGCTGCCGCACAGGGACTGATCTGGGGCATTATGGCGATCGGCGTTTACCTCACCTTCCGCATTCTGGATATCGCGGACCTTACTGTTGACGGCACCATGTGTACCGGAGGCGCCGTCTGTATCATGATGCTCATGAGCGGCCATAACATCTGGATCTCCATGCTGGCGGCCACAGGAGCAGGCATGCTTGCCGGACTTGCCACCGGGATTTTTCATACCGTCATGGGTATTCCCGCCATTCTGGCCGGAATCCTTACCCAGCTTTCCCTGTATTCCATCAACCTGAAGATCATGGGCAAAGCCAATCAGGCGGTAAACGTAAACAAATATGACCTGATCGTTTCCCTGCGCTATGTGAAGGACGTTCCTTTTTATCAGAACACCATCCTGATCGTGGCAATTTTTATTGTGGTGCTCATCGCACTTCTCTACTGGTTCTTCGGCACTGAGCTGGGCTGTTCTCTCCGGGCCACCGGATGCAACCCCAACATGTCCCGCGCCCAGGGCATCAACACAGATGTCAGCAAGGTCCTGGGACTGATGCTCTCCAACGGACTGGTAGCCCTCTCCAGCGCTCTCCTGGCACAGTATCAGGGATTCGCGGACGTAAATATGGGCCGCGGCGCCATCGTCATCGGCCTGGCCGCCGTTATCATCGGCGAAGCCATTTTCGGACGTATCTTCCGCAACTTTGCCCTGCGCCTGGTAAGCGTAGCCATTGGCTCCATCCTCTATTATCTGGTTCTGCAGGTAGTGATCTGGATGGGTATCGACACGGACCTTCTGAAACTTCTGTCCGCCATCGTCGTAGCCATCTTCCTTGCAGTTCCCTACTGGAAGGCAAAATACTTCTCAAAACCAATCAAACGGGGAGGAAATACCAATGCTTGAGATCAAGAACATATACAAGACCTTTAATCCGGGAACCATTAACGAGAAGCTTGCCCTGGACGGCCTTTCCCTCACTCTGAAGGAAGGCGATTTCGTCACCGTCATCGGCGGCAACGGCGCGGGCAAGTCCACCATGCTGAACGCAGTGGCGGGTACCTGGCTGGTTGACGAGGGACAGATCCTCATCGACGGAATCGACGTGACAAAACTTCCCGAGCACAAGAGAGCCGCTTATCTTGGCCGTGTGTTCCAGGATCCCATGACAGGAACCGCAGCCACTATGGAGATCGAGGAGAATCTTGCGCTGGCGAAACGCCGGGGTAAATTCCGCTCGCTCCGCGCGGGAATCACACGGAAAGAAAGAGAAGAATACAGAGAGCTTCTGAAGATCCTCGACCTGGGACTGGAAGACCGTCTGACCTCCAAGGTGGGCCTTCTTTCCGGCGGCCAGAGACAGGCTCTGACTCTTCTGATGGCTACACTGAAAAAACCGAAGCTCCTGCTCCTGGACGAGCACACCGCGGCTCTGGATCCCAAGACAGCGGCCAAGGTGCTGGACATTACAGACAGGATCGTAAACCGGGATCACCTCACCACCCTTATGATCACACACAACATGCACGACGCCATTGTCCACGGCAACCGTCTGATCATGATGATGGAAGGCAAGATCATCCTCGATATCGAAGGGGAAGAAAAGAAAAAACTCACTGTCCGGAATCTTCTGGACCAGTTCGAGAAAGCAAGCGGCCAGGAATTCTCCAACGACGCCGCGCTGCTGAGCTGATCCCATGGAAAAGCAATATCGTATCTAAATCAAAAAAACCTTACCGCCTTCAGCAACTGAAGAACGGTAAGGTTTTTTATTTATCTGATCCCTTTCATGGAAAGGCTGATCCGTTTCTTTTTCAGGTCAACGCCCAGCACGCGGACGTCTACCACATCTCCGACGCTGACAGCCTCCAGCGGATGTTTGATAAACTTATCGCTAATCTCGGAAATATGGACAAGGCCGTCCTGATGAACGCCGATATCCACAAATGCGCCGAAATCGATCACATTCCGCACGGTTCCTTTAAGGATCATGCCTTCTTTCAGGTCTTTCATATCCAGCACGTCGGTACGGAGCACAGGCTTCGGCATTTCATCCCTGGGGTCTCTGGCCGGTTTCTCCAGTTCCTTCACAATATCCCGGAGAGTGATCTCGCCGATCCCCAGTTCCTCCGCCGTCTTCCTATAGTCTCTGATCTGTCCGGAAATCCCGGAAAGTTTCCTCTCCGCCACATCCTCCGGCGTGTATCCCAGTTTCTTCAGAAGAGCGGACGCCGCATCGTAAGTCTCCGGATGTACGCTGGTGGAATCCAGAGGGTTCTTTCCCCCGGTGATCCGCATAAAGCCCGCGCACTGCTGGTACGCCTTCGGTCCCAGCTTCGCAACCTTGAGAAGATCGCGGCGGCTTTCAAATCTGCCGTTCTCTTCCCGGTAGACCACGATATTCTTCGCGATCACCTTGCTGATTCCGGAAATATATTCCAGAAGGGACGCGGAAGCAGTATTCAGATCCACTCCCACCTTATTCACACAGTCCTCCACCACTCCGGTAAGGGCTTCTCCCAGCTTCTTCTGGTTCATATCATGCTGATACTGTCCCACTCCAATGGAACGGGGATCGATCTTCACCAGCTCGGCCAGCGGATCCTGAAGGCGTCTGGCGATGGATGCGGCGCTTCTCTGTCCCACGTCAAAATTGGGGAACTCCTCTGTGGCCAGCTTACTGGCGGAATACACAGAGGCTCCCGCCTCATTGGTGATCACATAGGAAACCTTTTCCGGGATCTCCTTCAGAAGATCCACGATGATCTGCTCAGATTCTCTTGACGCAGTCCCGTTTCCGAGAGAGATCAGAGAGATACCGTATTTGCGGATCAGTTTTTTCAGCGTATCCTTCGCCGCCCTGATCTTCGCCTCAGTCGTAGGCGCCGTAGGATAGATCACCGTAGTGTCCAGCACCTTTCCGGTAGCGTCCACCACAGCCAGCTTACATCCTGTCCGGAAAGCGGGATCCCATCCCAGGACCACTCTTCCGGCAATGGGCGGCTGCATAAGGAGCTGTTCCAGATTCTTTCCGAATACACGGATCGCTCCGTCCTCCGCTTTCTCCGTAAGGTCGTTTCTTATCTCCCTCTCGATCGCAGGGGCGATCAGGCGTTTATAACTGTCTTCCACCACTTCCTTAAGAACAGGAGTAGTATTGGGGTTATCCTTTTTGATCACCTGGCGGCCAAGCCATCCCAGGATTTCCTCCTCCGGCGCATTGATCTTCACCGTGAGGATTTTTTCCTTCTCGCCTCTGTTCAGGGCAAGGACCCGGTGTCCCGCAACTTTGCGCACCGGCTCCTCGAACTCATAATACATCTCATATACAGAAGATTCCTCCGGTTTCTTCGCCGTGGAAACCAGAGTTCCCTTATTCACCGTCAGTTTCCGGATATGGATTCTGTAATCCGCCTCGTCGGAAATATATTCCGCCAGGATATCCTTCGCTCCCGCGAGAGCGTCCTCTGCCGTCTCCACGCCTTTCTCCTCAGACAGGAAGGCTTCCGCCTCCTCAAGGGGAGATTTCTTCGTCGTCTGCAGCATCAGAATGTTCGCCAGCGGTTCCAGACCCTTCTCCTTCGCCACAGTCGCCCTGGTGCGCCGCTTCGGCCTGTAGGGGCGGTAAAGATCCTCCACCACCACCAGAGTCCTGGCTTCCAGGATCTGCGCTTTCAGTTCCGGCGTAAGTTTGCCCTGTTCTTCTATACTTCCGAGAACCTGTTCCTTCTTCTCTTCCAGATTTCTCAGGTAAAGGAGCCTTTCATGAAGCGCGCGGAGCTGCTCGTCGTTCAGGGAACCTGTGGCTTCCTTTCGGTAACGTGAGATAAAGGGAATGGTGCATCCCTCGTCGATCAGCTTCACCGCGGCCTCCACCTGCCAGCGCTGTACTTTAAGCTCCCCGGTTATTTCCAGAATAATATCCATATTTTCCTCCAAGTCCTTAAATTTATGCCTCAGCGTTATAGTCATCCCCGGCAGAGTGATCTGTGATCCTGTCCGGTTCTTCCATGTCCTCATCCGGACGGTCGAACTCGCCCCGGGCGTCCATATAGAAAGCGGTATCCGCAGCGTTCATATACGGAAGCAGCCACAGTAAAGCGATATATAAAGTGAAGATCGAAAGAAGCAGCAGCGGCACATAACTGAGCTGCAGTACAAAATACTTTCCTTTCTTTCCCTTCATCAGGCGGACACTGGTCTTCAGCGCCTGGATACCGCCCATTTCTGTATCGTCCGCAAGGAGATAAAATGTCATGGACAGCGGAAGCTTGACAACAACACTGACTGCCATTCCCAATACCAGGAATAAGACCGCCGTCTGCAACCAGGAAACATATGCTTCCATAGTGTCCGCCGCAGGCGCTGTCATGATCGTCCAGTAATTAAATGGCAGCATCAGCACATTGTCAATGAGAGAAAGCACAAGACCCGCCACCAGCACTCTGTCCGGCTGATTCCGGAACATATGGAGCAGGTCGCCCAGTCCGTATTCTCTTCCCCTGGACATATTCAGAAGCATATAAATATAGCCGGTAGAAAATATCATGCCGATCAGCGACACGATAAAGAGGAAGACCTGGCTTAAAAGCAAAGCCGAAACAGCCACTCCCGGAAAGAGAGCGGATGCCATATAGTTTCCCACAAAATTCACGATCGTGGAGAGGATCATACCGATTATGGCCAGTCCCCAGTTCCCGCTTAACGTACGTTTCGCATATTGTTTCCAGTATTTTCTGTCCTTACTCATTTCTGTCTCCAATCCTGTTCAGACCGGCCGCTGTGATGGCGGCCGGTCCGTCTGATTTCTGTCTGTTTTTATCTGATAAGGGAAATCCCGTTCCCGCAGACGATAGATAACGCATTCTGGATTCTGCTTACTATATCAGGAATCCGCCAGCACTTCGTGGTGTACGGTAATGCCTGCCGCCTTATCAGGATCTTCGTCCTTATTAAACCAGAAGCTGAGGTAATCGTCAAGTCTGGAATTTCCATCCTTATAGATATCCATGTAATCTCCGTCCTCCTCGCAGACATATCCCTTCGCCTCAGCCGCGGCTTTCAGTTCATCTCTGGATACGCCCAGAGTCACGCCGCCGCCCAGCTTCATGTCGATAACCTCCGGATCGTAGGTGGCAAAAGAGAGTTCCTGTACGAAACAGTTCGACAGGGTAACGGCATTTTCCGTGAAATTATATACAGAAAAACGCACCGACTGGTTATCCTTCATCATGTCGATAAACTCCAGCCCGCCGCCTGCGGCATAAGCGTCTTCTCCCACGTCCTGGATTACCCATCCGTTGGCCTCAAAAGCAGATACCGGAGCCGGGAGCTGATAAAGATCGCCCATGAATTCCACTGTGGGATCCATAAAATCATCCCCAAGAGCAGTGGGCGCCTGATAATCTGTCACAATGGAGGGCGTCTCCCCGCTGACTGTTCCCGCGTCGAAACCTTCCGGTTCCACGAAACTCCTCATATCAACTTCCAGAAGGGTTCCTGTTTCCTTATAGACAGTCAGAGTGATATCCTCATAGATATCTTTTTCATAAGTCAGCTTTGTATATGTATCATCCTCATACATATTACTGGGTTCTCCATAGGCAGCTTTGATATCCTCTATCGTCGCTGTTCCTACTTCAATATTTCCAGGAAGCATTACGACGCCGGGTTCGATCTTCTGTCCGATATTCTCATAGACAGCGCCGCTCCCGTCAACCTCAATACCGCCTACCAGACACTCGCCTGCCGGCGCTTCATTAATACCCAGGTTCAGCATATCCGCCGAAATCTTATAATTTCCCTTTATAAAACTTACGCCTGTCATATAAGAATTGGACTGCACCATGGTATCCAGGTCTTCAGGATTTTCCGCCTCCCAGCCCATGGAAATAAGATCTGTGCCGCTCATGGGAGCCTTCAGCAGATCCCCGTCAAACAAAAGCTGAAAACTGTAAATATCATCTCCCAGCTCCGCTGTTCCCGCCGGATCCGAAGAAGCTGTATCGGCAGAGGCCGCTTCCGCCTCCGCGCTGGCCTCCTCCACATTCTCAGCAGCCAGTACGGCGTTCGGCGCCGTAACTGCCATACATCCCGCCAGCAGCCATACAAAATATTTCTTTTTCATAATGTCTGTACCTCCTGGAATTTTCTTTTATTATATCGAAATTTTTTCTGCAATTCCACAATTTTCTGTATAATTTCCGATAAATATCCATTCATACAGACACAGCGGCGTACCTGACGTAAAAACGGCAGCGGAACTGGTCTGATCCAGCCCCGCTGCCGCCTCAGACTGTCATTTGACAGCCTGCATTACTTATCTTTTTCTTATTTTTTCAGTCAGCAAGATTGAAGGCGTCGTGCACTGCGTTCATGGCCCGGATTCCGTCCTTCTCGTCGATAAGGACGGTAATGCGGATCTCGGATGTGGAGATCATGTTGATGTTCACGCCTTCATTATAAAGGCTCTCGAACATCTGGGCGGCGACGCCCGGATTGCTCATCATTCCCGCTCCCACGATGGAAAGTTTGGCGATGTTCCGCTCGGAATGAAGCTCCTTGTATCCCAGTCTCGCCTGATTATCCTCCAGAACAGCCACCGCTTCGTCCAGATCCTTCTTATCCACGGTAAAGGAAATGTCCTTGGTCCCGGCGCGTCCGATGGACTGCAGGATCACGTCCACGTTGATGTGTTTCCTCGCCAGTACGTCAAAAAGTTTAAAGGCCATTCCCGGCACGTCTTTGAGCCCCAGCACCGCGATCCTCACGGCGTCTGTATCAAGAGCCACTCCGCTGATCAGCATCCTCTCCACTGTTACTTCCTCCTTTACCACAGTTCCTTCATTATTATTCAGGCTGGAACGCACCACCAGCGGCACGCCGTATTTCTTCGCCAGCTCCACAGAGCGATTGTGAAGCACTCCCGCCCCCAGCGTAGCCAGATCCAGCATCTCGTCATAGGTGATCTCCTTGAGCTTGCGGGCTCCCGGCACTTTACGGGGATCGGCGGTATACACGCCGTCCACGTCTGTATAGATCTCACAGGCGTCCGCATGGAGAGCGGCCGCCAGGGCCACAGCCGTGGTATCGGATCCTCCCCTTCCCAGTGTGGTATAATCGTCGTATTTGTTAATGCCCTGGAATCCGGTGACTACTACGATCCTGCGGTTTTCCAGTTCTCTTTTGATACGCTCCGTGTCGATCCTTTTCAGCCGCGCGTTTCCGTGAACGCTGGTGGTATGCATCGCCACCTGGAATGCGTTCAGGGACACCGCCGGGATCCCCATTTTGTCCAGGGCCATGCTCATCAGCGCCACCGACATCTGCTCCCCGATAGTGAAAAGCATATCCATTTCTCTTTTGGGCGGTTTTTCGTTGATATCCTCCGCCATGGCGATAAGCTCGTCCGTGTATTTTCCCATTGCGGAGAGAACCACCACGACGTCGTTTCCTTTTCTGTATTCCTCCGCGCACCGTCCGGCCACGTTAAAGATCCTCTCTTTATTTCCCACGGACGTTCCGCCGAATTTCTTTACGATTAACATACTTTCCTCCTGTATTTCATCTTATGAAAACAGATATTTCATCATATCCCATCCGTAAGCCACGGTGTTGCCGCTCTTCGCGGCTTCTTCCTCATTATAATGCCATGTATGCTCCCCCAAAGCCGTACTGTCATAAAGAAGATAGGGCACCGGCTCCGCCACATGGGTCCTTACTTTAATGGGCGTTGGATGGTCCGGAAGGATCAGCATCCGGTAATCTTCCCCGGAAGCGTCAAGACCTTCTTTCACCAGGCGGATCAGTCTCTGATCCAGGTATTCGATAGAGCGGATCTTCTTCTCCACGCTCCCCTGATGGCCCATCTCGTCCGGCGCTTCCACATGGATATAGGCGAAATCATATCCCTGCTCTGTGAGGGCTTTCACAGCCGCTTCGGCTTTTCCCTCATAATTGGTATTCAGACCGCCGTTGGCTCCTTCTACCTGAATGCTGTCCATCTCCGCTCCTGCGGCGATGCCCTTCAGAAGATCCACAGCGGAGATCATCACGCCTTTTTTGTGGTAGATATCCTCGAAGGAAGTAAGGATCGGCTTCGTTCCCGCTCCCCAGAACCAGAAGCTGTTGGCCGGGTTCAGCCCCTGTTCCTTCCTCCTGATGTTCAGGGGATGGTTTTTCAGGATCTCATAACTTCTCTTCTGCATATAAAGAAGCATTTCATCATGGGGAAGGTATTCCCCGATCTTTCTCTCAAGAACGTCGTGGGGCGGCGTCAGTTCCAGCACCTGCCCTCTGTCCCACACAAGACAGTGACGGTAGCTTGTTCCTGTATAGAAACGGTAGGTTTCGTTCTCCAGTTCCCGGCACACATCCCTGAGAAGAACCGCCGCGTCCTCCGTGCTGATCTCATCGGAACTGTGATCCAGGATGGTCTGCTCTTCATAGGGCGCGTCCTCTTCTGTAAGAGTGACAAGATTGCAGCGGTACACCACGTCCGTATCCTTCATGTCCACGCCGATACTCAGCGCTTCCAGCGGGGATC
>CALWGI010000053.1 GCA_944380045.1 uncultured Blautia sp. | reverse complement strand
TCTTCCCAGGTGGCGGACGCGATTGTTTTCGGCGTCCTGATTATCGTCCTTCTTGTAAAACCAACCGGACTGTTCGGAAAGAACATCCAGGAGAAAGTATGAGGTGGCCGGTATGAACAGAAAAATGAACAAAACGTCAAAAAACAATTTTATTACTTACGGGATTGTAATCCTGCTGTTTGCGGTGGTTCAGATACTGTCCTCCACGGGCAACCTGTCCAGGCTTCTCACAGGACTTCTTGTTCCCCTCTGTGTGTACGTGATCGCGGCGGTATCTCTGAACCTCGTGGTAGGTTTTTCCGGTGAGCTGAGTCTGGGACATGCCGGCTTTATGTGCGTGGGCGCGTATTCCAGCGCGCTGTTTTCCCATATAGCGGCGGACGCCATTCCCTCAGTGCCGAGATTTATCCTTGCGATCCTTGTGGGCGCGGCTGTAGCCGGCGTTTTCGGTATTATCATCGGTATTCCCGTGCTGAGGCTCCGCGGCGATTATCTTGCTATCGTAACACTGGCGTTCGGCGAGATCATTAAGAACCTGATCAATATCCTTTATGTGGGCGTGGACGGACACGGGATCCATGTGGCTACCACTTCTGCAGGTATTAAACTGGAAGCCGGCGGCAAGCAGATCCTGAAAGGCGCCCTCGGTATTTCGGGAACAGCCACCCTCTATAAAGATATCAAGGATTATTTCTTCCCCATCGGAATCATACTGGTTCTGCTTACGCTGTTTATTGTGCAGAATCTTGTGAATTCCAGAAGCGGCCGTGCGATCATGTCCACCAGGGACAACCGTATCGCGGCTGAATCTGTGGGAATCAACGTTACGAAATACAAACTTCTTGCCTTCACCGTATCCGCGGCTCTGGCGGGAGTTGCCGGCGTGCTTTACGCTCATAACCTGTCCATGCTTAAGGTATCGGTATTTGACTACAATATGTCGATCCTGATCCTGGTATACGTTGTACTTGGCGGTATCGGAAGTCTGAGAGGTTCCATGATCGCGGCGATCATCCTCTATGCCCTTCCGGAGCTCCTGAGAGGTTTCTCGAACTATCGTATGCTGATCTACGCGATTGTCCTGATCGTCATGATGCTCTTTAACTGGGCCCCCGCGGCACGGAACTGGAGAAGCCGCGTGATGGAGAAGGTCAGAGGCGGAAATAAGAAAAAGGAGGCGGCTTGATATGGCGATGCTGGAAGTAAATCATCTGTCCATTCAGTTCGGCGGTCTTCGGGCGGTGGACAGCTTTCATGTAAATATTGAAAAAGGCGAGCTCTATGGCCTGATCGGCCCCAACGGAGCGGGAAAGACAACCATATTCAATCTTCTCACCGGCGTATACAAGCCCAACGAGGGGATCATTAAACTGGACGGCCAGGATATCACAGGAAAAAGTACCATTGAGATCAATAAGGCGGGCATTGCCCGTACATTCCAGAATATCCGTCTTTTTAAGGATATGCCGGTTCTGGATAACGTAAAGGTAGGACTCCACAATCATCATCCCTATTCCACGCTGACCGGAATTCTCCGTCTGCCGAAGTATTTCAAAGTGGAGAAGGAAATGAATGAAAGAGCCATGGAGATCCTGAAGGTGTTCGATCTGGATAAAGAGGCCGATCAGCTTGCGGGGAACCTTCCCTACGGCAAGCAGCGTAAGCTGGAGATTGCCCGTGCCCTTGCCACGGATCCGAAGCTGCTGCTTCTGGACGAGCCTGCGGCCGGTATGAACCCGAACGAAACCCAGGAGCTGATGGATACGATCCGGTTTGTCAGAGAGCATTTCCAGATGACTATTCTTCTGATCGAACATGATATGAAACTGGTAAGCGGCATCTGTGAAAGACTGACAGTGCTGAACTTCGGACAGGTTCTGGCTCAGGGAGAGACTTCGTCTGTGCTGAAAGATCCTGCAGTTATCACCGCATATCTGGGAGAATAGGAGGAACGGAACAATGGCAATGCTGGAAGTAAAAGATCTCCAGGTATATTATGGAGTCATCCAGGCTTTAAAGGGAATATCCTTTGAGGTAAACCAGGGCGAAGTCATCGCCCTGATCGGCGCCAACGGCGCGGGAAAAACAACGACTCTGCAGACACTTACAGGGATCATTCCGTCCAAGGCGGGCAGTATCCGTTTTGAAGGAAAGGATATCACAAAAGTTCCCGCTCACAAAATTGTGGAGATGGGTATGGCTCATGTGCCGGAAGGCCGTCGTGTGTTTGCGGATATGACGGTATACGAGAACCTGCTCATGGGAGCGTATACCCGGAAAGATAAGAACGAGATCGCCCAGAGCCTGGCAAACGTATATAAGAGATTTCCCCGTCTGGAAGAACGTAAGAACCAGCGGGCGGGCACATTGTCCGGCGGCGAGCAGCAGATGCTGGCTATGGGACGTGCCCTGATGAGCAAACCGAGGATCATTCTTATGGATGAACCGTCCATGGGACTTTCCCCGATTTTTGTAAATGAGATTTTTGATATTATCAAGGAAGTAAGCGAAAGCGGGACTACAGTCCTCCTGGTGGAGCAGAATGCGAAAAAGGCATTATCCATCGCGGACAGGGCGTATGTCCTGGAAACAGGAAACATTACTCTCAGCGGAAAGGCAGAGGATCTTCTGAATGATGAATCTGTCCAGAAGGCTTATCTGGGAGAATAGATCAGGCAAGGAGGAGAGAAGATGGATCATATTGTAATTTCAATCGCAAGGCAGTACGGAAGCGGCGGACGAACCGTGGGCGAGATGCTGGCGAAGAAGATGGGAATTTCTTATTATGATAAACAGATTATCCGTATGGCGTCTGACGAGAGCGGAATCGATCTCAGCCTCTTCGGTAAAGTGGAAGGCGGAGTGAAGGTGAAACCTTCTCTGTTTAACAGAACCGGGCTTTATAAGGGAGATCTGATCCACCCGGACAGCAGGGAGTTTATCTCTGACGAAAACCTGTTTAATTATCAGGCGAAAATAGTCAGGGATCTGGCGGAAAAAGAATCTTATGTAATTGTGGGAAGGTGTGTGAATTACGTTCTGAAAGACCGTCCCAACACCCTTCGCGTATTTATCCATGCTCCATGGGAATTCCGCGTGGAACAGGCGTCCAAGAAGATTTCCGGTTCCAGAGAGGATATCGAGAAGTTCCTTCTGAAGGATGATAAGAGAAAGAAAGATTATTACCGCAAATTTGCCGGCGGCGTATGGAATGACGCCACCAACTATGACCTGTGCCTGAACAGCGGCAAACTGGGATTTGAAAAATGTGTGGAATCCATTGAGGCGCAGCTTAAAATTATGCTGGATAAGTAAAATACTGTACTTTGTCAGGAGGAATATCGATGAACCGCTTTTTCAGTATGGACAATAAATTTTTTGTATTTATGGGAAAAGTGGCGGATCTGTGTCTTCTGAACCTGATCTGCCTGGTGTGCTGTATTCCCATTGTCACTGCGGGAGCATCCATTACGGCGCTTTACTATGTGACTCTGAAAATGGTGCGGAATGAGGAATCTTATATTTTCAGAAGTTTCTTTAAATCCTTTAAACAGAATTTCAGACAGGCGACGATCATTCATCTGATCATGGTCGCTGCGGCGGTCCTTTTGTATCTTGATACCAATATCGTAAAAAATATGGGAGAACCCATGTCGCAGATCATGTCGGTGATCTTCGCGGTGTTTACTCTGGTATATGCGATGATCCTCCTGTATCTGTATCCGATCCTGGCAAAATTTTATAATTCTGTGAAGAATACTTTCACCAATGCGATCCTGATGGCGATACGTCATCTGCCTTATACGTTCATCATGCTGCTCATCTGTGCGCTGCCGGTGCTGATCTTCTTTGTTCCGTCCCTGCAGATCCAGATGACTCTGATCCTTCTGGTGATCCTGTTCGGAATGGCGGTGATCGCGTATCTGAATTCGTTTTTCCTGGTGAAAATATTTGATAAATATATCCCGGAAAACAGTGAGGGGGATGCTGACGGAGGCAGATCCTGATGGAAGTACCGCAGAAAAACTGGAACGGCAAACCTTATCGCTCTCTGGACTTTATGCTCAGGGAGCGTTTTGGTGAAAAAGTCTATAAGGTGACGCTGAACGGGGGAATGTCCTGTCCAAACAGAGACGGAACGCTGGGGACAGGCGGCTGTATTTTCTGCAGCGCGGGCGGAAGCGGAGATTTTGCCGCGGATGCGGCTCTCTCCATTACAGAACAGATTGAATCCCAGATCAGGATCCTTTCTGAAAAAAGGCCGATCCGAAAGTTTATCGCCTATTTTCAGGCTTATACCAATACCTACGCGCCGGTGGAATATCTGGAAAAGATTTTTACAGAGGCGATCGAACATCCGAAGATCTGCGCTCTTTCTATAGGCACGCGGCCGGACTGTCTCGGCGAGGACGTGCTGAACCTGCTGGAAAGCCTGAACAGGCGGAAACCGGTATGGGTGGAACTGGGGCTGCAGACGATCCATGAAGAAACAGCCCGGTATATCAGAAGGGGGTATCCCCTTTCCTGTTTCGATGCGGCTGTGGAAAATCTTCGGGCGCGGGGGATAGAAGTGATCGTGCATACGATACTGGGGCTTCCGGGGGAGAGTGAAAGCCACATCCTCGCCACCATGGAATATCTGAACAGAAAACCGGTTCAGGGGATAAAACTTCAGCTTCTTCATGTTCTGAAAGGAACGGATCTTGCATATGATTATCTTGCAGGTAAATTCAGGGTATATGAACGGGAAGAATATCTGGATATTCTGATCGGCTGTCTGGAACATCTGGACCCGGACATTGTGATCCACCGTATCACCGGGGACGGGCCGAAAGAACTTCTCATAGCGCCTTTGTGGGCGTCGAGGAAAAGAGAGGTGCTTAATCTTCTTCATCACCGTATGAAGGAGGAGGGGAGATATCAGGGAAGACTTTATGTCAAAGAGAAAGGGGCAGAATAATGGCAGATGTGTTTACTCTTTATAAACTGATCGTTCTGTATATGGCGCAGCAGTCGAAGGAGGAACTTACGAATTCCCAGATTTCGGAATTCGTGCTGGACAGAGAGTATACGGATTATTTTCATCTGCAGCAGGTACTTTCTGAACTGGTAGAAACAGGGCTTCTGAAAAAACGTACAGTTTCCAACAGTTCTCATTATGAGATCACGGAAGAGGGAAGCAGGACTTTTTATTATTTTGAAAAAGATCTGTCTGCGGAAATAAAAAAAGAGATAGACGAGTTTCTTGCGGACAGGGGAGTGCAGGTGGAAAAAAGAATCCAGACTCCGGCTGATTATTTTACAACGCCGCAGGGGGGATATGCGGTCCGCTGCCAGTATATAGAAAAGGATACCACAATACTGGATCTGACGCTGAACGCGCCGAATCTGGAAGCTGCCCGGGCTATCTGCCGGAACTGGCCGAAGAAAAGCCCGGACATTTATACAGCTATCATGGGAGAATTGATCTAGGATTCTCCCTTTATTTTTTTCATATGGTTTTTCAGTTCTTTTTCATATCCCATATCGCTCAGCTCATAGAAACGGGTGCCCAGGATCTCTGAGGGAAGATACTGCTGTTCCACATAATGATTGGGATAATCGTGGGCGTATTTATAACCGATCCCGCGCCCAAGCTTCTCATGGCCTCCGTAATGGGCGTCCTGCAGATGAGCAGGGACAGTAGTCCGGATATTGCGGACGGAGTTCATGGCGGCGGCGATGGCGTTTACCGCAGAGTTGCTCTTGGGCGCGCAGGCCATATAAGCCGCGGCCTGGGACAGAATGATCTGCGACTCCGGCATTCCCACACGTTCTACCGCCTGGGCGGCCGCCACGGCCACGCAGATAGCCTGCGGATCCGCATTCCCGATGTCTTCAGAGGCCAGGATCATGATCCTGCGGGCGATGAATTTCACATCTTCTCCCGCGTAAAGCATCTTGGCGAGATAGTAAACCGCCGCGTCGGGATCGGAGCCCCTCATGCTCTTGATAAAAGCGGAGATGGTGTCGTAATGATTGTCTCCGTCTTTGTCATAGCGGACGGCCCGTTTCTGGATGCATTCGGAAGCGACCTCCAGAGTCAGGTGGATATATCCGTCCTCTCCTCTGGGAGTTGTGAGGACGCCGAGCTCTACGGCGTTAAGGGCGTTCCTGGCGTCCCCTCCGGCCATATCCGCGAGAAATTCCACCGCGTCTTCATCTATCACAGCCCGGTAATTGCCCATTCCCTTCTCACAGTCGTTGACTGCCCGGAGGATCAGGGTGCGGATGTTTTCGGTGGTGAGGGCTTTCAGTTCAAAGATGATGGAACGCGACAGAAGTGCGCTGTTTACTTCGAAGTACGGATTTTCTGTAGTGGCGCCGATAAGAATGATGGTCCCGTCCTCAACAAAAGGCAGGAGATAGTCCTGCTGGCCCTTGTTGAACCGGTGGATCTCATCGATGAACAGGATCGTCTTGCGCCCATACATACCCAGCGTATCCTGCGCTTCTTTGACCACAGCTTCCATATCTTTCTTGCCGGCGGAGGTGGCGTTGATCTGGGTGAAACTGGCGCTGGTGGTATTGGCGATCACCCTGGCGAGGGTGGTCTTCCCGGTCCCGGGAGGGCCGTAGAAAATTACAGAAGTAAGTTTGTCGGCTTTGATGGCGCGGTACAGCAGTTTGTCTTTGCCCACAATATGTTCCTGCCCCACGACTTCGTCCAGAGTGGAAGGCCGCATTCTGGAGGCGAGAGGCGATTCTCTGTCCAGTGTTTTCGTTTTTGCGTATTCAAATAGATCCATAATGAATGCTCCGTTCTGAAATGGTAATCGTACATTTGTTCTATTCCTAAGTATACTTGATTTTATATGTGATTTCAACAGAAAAGAAAAACTGATCTTACTGTGTCTCTGTGAAGCAAAAAAGAACTTGATTCTCACATGCTAAAGTGTTAAAATGTTAAGAGTGAAATAAAATAAAGGAGCTGAAATTATGGGCAAGAAAATCAGAACAGAAGAGGTGGATCATCTATTTGATGCAATTCTCTGCCTGAAGAACAGAGAAGAGTGTTATACATTTTTTGAAGATGTATGTACCATTAATGAACTCCTTTCTCTGTCCCAGCGCTTTGAAGTTGCGAAGATGCTTACAGACAAACGTACATATCTGGATATCTCAGAGAAAACGGGAGCGTCCACCGCGACGATCAGCAGGGTGAACCGGTCGCTTAATTACGGCAATGACGGATATGAAATGGTATTTTCCAGATTAAAAGAAAAAGAAGCTTCAGAGAAAGATAAATAAAAAAAGCAGTATGTCCGGGGATAAACCCGGCATACTGCTTTTGTTGTATCCGGATATAATTTTTCGGATATCGATCCGGATGATATATTACGGGGCTGGAGTAGGAGGAACAGCCGGTTCAGAAGTTTCTGAATCAGATTCGGAAGATATGGTATCTTCTTCTGTATTCTGTGCGGGATCCGACATGGATTCTGTTTCGGATTCTTTCTTTGAAGTATTCTCCCGGTTGGCGGATTCGCCCTCGTTATCTGCTTTCTGACTGCCGGACGCCATATATTCACTGACGGCGGAAGAAATCCGGTCCGCCGTATCCCGGAAGGAACTGTCATCCTGAGTTTTCTCTGCCAGAATACAGATCACATATGGCCGGGAACCCTCAACCACAGAGAAGCTGGCGTTTCCGCAGGCGTCTGTACGCTGGTTCAGCAGATCCAGCATTTTGCCGGAAGCGGAGGCGTTTACCAGGGTGCCATTATACACATCGGTCAGTATCCGGCAGCAGTCTGCCGCGCTGGTATAGTTCTCTTCCGGCAGCTGTCCGTCCCGGAGCTCTTTTTCCAGATGTGTGGAAGAGTAATTATGAACTCTGCAGAATTCGTTTACAGCGGAAACACCGGAAGAAAAATCGCCCTGGCCGAGCAGACGGATCAGTTCGTTGGCCGCGTCACAGCTATCCTGCGCGATCATCTGAGTCAGCAGAGGTTGGAGAACAGATTCATAGTCCGCAGAGACCTCTCCGGAATCTCCGTCATATGCCAGCTGTTCATATACAGCGCCCATGATAAAAACTTTGACGGCGCTGGCAGAAGGAATGGATTTGTCGGCGTGGATGGTACTGTAATCGGACGTGGCCGGATCTGTCACCGCCACGGCCCAGGATTCGCCGGCTTCCTCTCCGGGGGCGATGAATTCCGTCTCCAGTTTTTCTGTCAGGTCTGAGAGGTGTTCGCCGGCGGCTGCGGTCTCAGGTTTGACTATGGAGAAATACTCGTCTATTCCATCAGCGATACTCTGTGCCATCAGCGTGTGATTGGATGTGTTGGTGATATAGAGATCGTCGTTCTGGTTGCTCATAAATCCCATTTCCAGGATAGCTACGGGCACAGTGCTCCAGTTGGTACCGGTCATATTATCGGCGGAGATAACGCCGAGATTCTGAAGCCCGGTAGCGGCGCAGTACCGGTTGAGGATACAGGATGCAAGGGTGTTGCTCTTTTCAATAATGTCCGGATCCAGATACGCGTTGGAGGAAGTCGGCGCCATGGTCAGAGCTCCGGAGGCGCCGGAATCGTCAGAACCGTTGGCGTGGATCCGTACCGTAATATCCGCGTTTGTGCGTGTGGCAACTTCCGCGCGTTCCTTGTTGCTGATCGCCTTGTCGTTATCTGTTCTGGTCATCACAACATGGTATCCCCGGGCGTGCAGCTCTTTCTCCAGAGCGACAGCTACCTGAAGATTTACTTCGTATTCCGGTATGCCGGAGAAACTGCCCTGCGTTCCGGTGGTTGCTTTTGCTTTTGTCTCAGTCGAACCGGGAGCTACCGGTTCCGGTGCGCTCATATCTACCCAGGAACCCTGATGGCCGGGATCAACGACCACGATAAGGCTGTCCTCTCTGGCAGGTGATTCCGCCGTATTGGCCGCTTCCCAGTCCACGGCGGATACATCTGTGCCGGCGCCCTCCTCTGTCTGACCGGCCGCGCCGTCTGACGGAGGGGCTACCACCGCCTGTCCCTGCTCACTGTCGTAGGACGTCTGAGCTCCCTGTACGTTAAGGACCGGACAGATCAGCTGTGGAAGAATCAAAAGTAAAGCGAATAATAAAGATGAATTTTTTTTCATTATATGCTACCTCGGACAATTTATTTTACAAAAATGTATTTTCTATATGATAATCTAAAATAAAGAATTTGAAAAGTGAAAAATACTTGCAACTATACCAAAATAAAATTATAATATTAACACAACCCCCATAACATTACGGAAACAGAAGGAATGAAGAAGAATCATGCATAACTTATCAGTAAAAAAAGCAGGTATTTTCGCTTTAAGTATATTTATAGCCGTCTCTCTGGCAGGCTGCACTCCGGGGAAAGACGGAGATACAGAGATCAAAGCCGTAGATGCGGGGCTGACTGCGGCGCCAGAGAAAGAGGCCGAAGACAGCAGAGAGACGGAAACAACGTCTTCAGACGGAATGATAGGTCCGATGCCGCAACCGTCTTCAGCGGAAGCCGATCCGTCCGGAAGCGCGGCGCCGGAAGAGGACGGGCAGAACGGAGAGGATGCCATATCAGCGCAGGCGGATGCGAATGCCGGCGACGGCGCTCTTTCACCGCCCTCAGAAGGATCCGGGGGAAGCGTATTCGGACAGGAACAGACGTCGGAGCCCGTTACCGATGAAAGAATGCAGAGTCTCCTTTCCGGTCTGGCATTTCCATCGGCAAACGGGAGCTGGTCCGCTTATGTGTGCAATATCTCCGGAAATACGGAAGGAAGCATTAATTCCCACCGGATGCAGGCGGCAAGTCTCATTAAGCTTTATATCATGGGAGCCGTATATGAGAATTATGATCTCCTGACCGCTCAGTACGGGCAGGACAGCGTGGATTCCAACCTGTATTCCATGATCACGGTCAGCGATAACGACGCCGCCAATACGCTTACATCCTATCTGGGCAGCGGAGACGGGAACGCCGGAATGAGCGTGGTCAATGAATACTGTATGGCTAACGGATACAATGACACCCACATGGGAAGGCTTCTTCTGCACAGCAATGAATTTGACGATAATTACACTTCTGTTATGGACTGCGGAAACTTCCTGAAACGTGTCTACCAGGGGCACAGGGAGGGAGACTCCGTCGCATCGGCACAATTCCAGCTTCTGGCGGCACAGACCAGGCGGAACAAGATTCCCGCGCAGATGCCGGCGGGCGTCAGCGTGGCGAATAAGACGGGAGAGCTTGGAGATGTGGAGAACGACGCGGGGATCATCTATAATGTGTCCAATGAACTGATCATTGTATTTATGTCGGAGAATCTGACCGAGGCGGGATCAGCTCAGAGTACCATCGCATCTCTCAGCCGCCAGATCTATGATTTTTATAACAGTTAAATAATTACAGGGGGTTAAGCGCAGCCGCAGGGGGAAGGCGGATGTGCGGCAAATATTTTAAAGTAAAGGAGGTTTTCACTATGAAAAAGAAAATGGAAGGACAGAACGGATTTTTTCTTCTGAAGTGGGCGGCGCTTTTTGTTTTTGTATTTATTCTTTCCCTGCCGGTTACGGCGAAGGACAGCTACGCGGCCAGTACCTATACCGTAGTCGTGGATGAGGGATATCTGGCGCTGCGTACGGCGAAGGCTTACGATTCCCGCAACGAGATCGGCGAACTGTATACCGGAGATACGGTAGACGTAACGGATACCAGCGATTCCACTTACTGGTACGTATACTCCCCGAAGCACGGGAAATCCGGCTATGTAAACAGGAATTATCTTGTGGGCGCGTCCAATACCTGGACGGTGAGCGTGAGCAAAGGTTATCTGGCGCTGCGTACGGCGAAAGCCTATGATTCCCGCAACGAGATCGGCGAACTGTATACCGGGGATACCGTTCAGGTGACGGATACCAGCGACGGTACTTACTGGTATGTATATTCCCCGAAGCATGGGAGATGCGGCTATGTGAACAGAGACTATCTTATTGCACCCAGTCTTTCCGGAGATGTCAGGACAGTCAGCGTAAGCAGCGGATATCTGGCGCTGCGTACAGCGAAGGCCTATGATTCCGCCAATGAGATCGGGGAACTGTATACCGGAGACGTCGTACAGCTTGTTGATACCAGCGACAGTACCTACTGGTATGTATATTCTCCCAAGCATAACAGAAACGGCTATGTAAACAGGAATTATCTCACAGGCGGGACGGTTTCCTATCCCACCTATACCGTAAGCGTGAGCAAGGGATATCTGGCGCTGCGTACGGCGAAGGCCTATGATGCTTCCAATGAGATCGGGGAACTTTATACCGGAGACACGGTACAGGTGATCGATTCCAGCGATAACGGTTACTGGTATGTATACTCTCCGAAACTGAATAAGAACGGCTATGTAAACAGGAATTATCTTTACTGATGATCTTTGAAGACGTGAAAAGCACCGGATTTTATTTCCGGTGCTTTTTCTCTTTGTCATCCGCGGGGGCCGGGCGGAGTTCGTCGATCAGATGCTCTATGAGCATTTTTTTCATGTATACGTCGAAACTGAGAAGGCAGATAAAGGAAAACAGTTTCAGGAATTCCTGGTCTTCCTCCGGGGCGTCCTGAAAGGTTGCCTGGGCTGTTTTGTACCGGGAGAGAAGATCCTTCGTCAGATATTCGATCTGTCCCTTCTCCATGCTGAATACCTCATTGTAGATAGAGGTAAGATCCATCTCAGAGTCGGACTTGAAATATTTCTCCGTAATGGGGCTGAGAAGGGTCTGGATATCGTTGATGGAAAGTATGCTCTTGAAATAATAAATAAAAATCAGCAGAAGCAGATGCTCTCTGGAATATTTCTTTTTTTCCGGGGAGGGGAGCAGGTTGTTCTTGGCGTAATTGTTGATCATGGTCTTGGTCAGGATCTTGTCGTCCGGATACCGCTTGGACGAAGCAAGCTGGGATTCCATGAAAGTGGTCACCTGATCCATATAGAGATCGATTCCCGGAATATCCTCCGGTTTGATATAGTCGATCCGGGAAACGCTCCGGATGATGCTGTTCATCATGTCGTGTATGTCAATTGTCATTTCTTTTATCACCTCTGCTCTATTATATAGTTTTCAAAACTACTTGTAAACATTTTTTTGTCCTGCCCTGCGGTTTTGTGTCGTTTTGCTTTCAGGATTTTATGATCCTGTTATTCTGGCGGTAACTGCGGGGAGACTGATCGTACACATTCTTAAAAGCTCTGGAAAAATGGAGCTGGTTGGGATAGCCCACTTTGACGCTGATGTCTTTGATCGAAATGTCGGTTGTTTTGAGAAGTTCGGCGGCTTTTGACATCCGGTAGCGGATCAGAAATTCCTGGGGGGACTGTCCCATGGTCTCTCTGAAAATCTTGCCGAAATAACTTCTGTCCAGATTCAGCCGTTTCGCTATATCCTCCACGGTTATGGGAAGCGCGTAATTCGCGTAGATAAACGAGATTGCCTCATTGGTGTAGAACTGTGTCCTTTTTCCGTTCTGTGTTTTCCTGCGGGTGGCGGCTCCGGTAAGGATCGCGTCCATGACCAGAAACAGGTGCCCGATCAGATGATAGGAGGAGGACACGCTGCAGGAAGAAAGATACACCATTTCCTTACGGAGGATTTCTCCGGCCTGCTCTGTCTGGGGAGTGAAGACCGGAGAGTCGGAAGACAGTCCCGCCCCCTCAAGGATCTCCCTTGCCTTCAGACCGTCGAACTCGATCCAGCAGTATTCCCACGGATCGTGAAGATCAGCGGTGTAGGTGGTGATCCTTCCGGGCTCGATGAGAAAGCCGGCGCCGCCCTGGAGCGGATATTTCCGGGATACATTATTGTGGTCCACAGACAGGGCGCCCTTCCCCGAGACGATATAGTGAAAGAGATAATGGTTCCTTACAGCCGGACCGAAAGAATGGAGAGGCTGGCATTTCTCGTAGCCGTACTGGTACAGAGTGAGATCCATAAAGCGGTCGTCCGAAAAAATGTGAAAAGCGAATTTATCCATATTTATTTCTCCCT
>CALWGI010000052.1 GCA_944380045.1 uncultured Blautia sp. | reverse complement strand
CGGAAAGGAATCGCGAAAGTTCCTGCGGCGTCCGCAAGATCCTCCGCGTTCCGGGGACCGTACAGGGGCAGGCAGGTAAAATCCCGGCAGGTCAGAAAGCCCAGGACAGCCTGTGTCAGAGAACATCCGTATTCAGCGGTGATCTGATGAAGAGCCTCGGCAGTTCTGAGATTTCCCGGCGTATAATATTCAGAATCACGTACCGCGTCTTTTCCTTTTGCAAAGAGTTTGTGGAAAAATCCGCTGCAGTTTGCCATATAGGGCATGGCAAGATTATTGGGATTTGCCCTGTGATAGTCCTGCATTTCTTTATCCATCAGCGCGAGGGTGTCGTCGGCGGGAGGATTCATGGAAGCCATGCCGACGTTAAAAAGCGCCTGGTTGGCGGCGAAACCGCGGTAACCGTGCGCCGCGGCGTAAGCGTCCGCTTCTTTCATTCTCTCTGTGCTCCAGTTGGAACACCCGTAATAACGGATCTTTCCTTCTCTGCGGAAGTTTTCCATGATCTCGATCAGTTCTCCCGCGGGAATGTCTTCATTATCTCTGTGATAAAAATAAAGATCAATATAATCCGTGCGTAGTGTTTTCAGGGAAAGTTCCAGATCCGCGCGCATATTTTCCGCGCTTACCCTGGAATTGTGCATGTCGGGGGAGGGGACGGTCATGTCGGGATGTCCGCCCTTGGTGATCAGGACCACATCATGGCGTTTCCCGCTGCGGGAAAGCCAGTCGCCGATCACGCGCTCGCTTCTGCCGGTTTCCGGAGGGATCCAGTCTGAATAAACTCTGGCGGTGTCATAAAGATTACCGCCCATGTCAAAAAAAGCGTCAAAAATCCGGTCCGCGTCTGTTCCGTCCCATTTCAGGCCGGCATTAACGCAGCCAAGCCCCATGGGGGAGAGTTCAAGGTCGGTTTCGGGTAAATGTATTCTTTTCATAAATCAGCAAACTCCTTTTATTGATCATATAAAGATATTATCCTTATCAGTTCCGGTAATGTCAATGGAGGAAAACAAAAATATTATGATGTTTTTGCTTTTTTTCTATTGACAAGAGACTGCTGCGGGATTATACTTTGATAATCAAAATATTTAATTTTCAAAAACATCAATCTTCAAATTAAAAGCACGGGAAGGGGCTTCACCAAAAAGAATACGGCGGAGCGAAGCCTGTGCAGACGAGAGGAGAACAGACCATGACAGGAGTGATTTGCGGAACCGGAGCGTGTGTGCCGGACCGTATCCTGGATAATAATGAGATAGCGCAGTTTGTGGATACCAGCGATCAGTGGATACAGGAGCGCACCGGAGTGATCCGCCGGCGGATCGCGCAGACGGAAACGACGGCGTCCATGGCAGCAGAGGCCGGGAGACAGGCTCTTGAGGAGGCGGGGATCCGGCCTGAGGAGATCGATATGATCCTTGCCGCCACAGCGACGCCGGACCATATTTTTCCCTGCGCCGCCTGCGAGATACAGGAGCGGCTTCAGGCGGTAAACGCGGTGTGTTTCGATCTGAACGCGGCGTGCAGCGGTTTCCTTTTTGCCTATCAGACAGCGCAGGCATACATCGCGTCGGGAATGTACCGGACCATTCTTGTGGTGGGAAGCGAAAGTCTTTCAAGAATTGTCAACTGGGAGGACCGGGGAACCTGCATCCTGTTCGGCGACGGTTCCGGAGCGGCTGTTCTGAGAGCAAAAGAGGGAAGGAACTGGATCCCCGCGGCCCATTCCGACGGGAAGGGCGGACCGGCGCTTTTGTGCCCGGGTCCGAATGTTTCCGGGAACGGCGGGAATCTTCCGGGCAGCGATTCCGCAGACGACGGCGGGATGGAAAGAACGGGCATCACCATGGATGGCAAGGCGGTATTCCAGTTTGCGGTGAGAAAGGTTCCGGAGGTGATCCGGGAGGTGCTGGCCGCCAACGGACTGTCGGCGGACGATATCGACTGGTTCATTCTTCACCAGGCTAACCGGAGGATCGTGGAGTCGGTGGCAAAACGTCTGAAGACGGATATCGAAAGATTTCCCATGAATCTTCAGGAATACGGCAACACGTCGTCGGCCAGCATTCCCATTCTTTTAAACGAGATGAACAGAAAAGGGCTTCTGAAAAAAGGACAGAAGCTGGTTATGGCGGGATTCGGCGCAGGACTTTCCTGGGGAGCCGCCGTGCTGGAATGGGGAATATGATCCGGCAGAAAATTTACAGTTAATAACAAAATTAAAATAAATCATAAAAAGTAAAAAGGAGAAAAATCATGTTAGAAAGAGTAATTGAACTTACAGCAGAAACTTTAGGAGCAGAGGCAGAGTCCATTACAGAGGCTACTTCCTTTACAGAGGATCTTCATGCGGACTCTCTGGATCTTTTCGAACTGGCAATGGCCCTGGAGGAGGAATTCTCTGTGGAGATCCCCAGCGAAGATCTGGAAAAGATCACAACAGTAGGAGACGTTATCGCATATATCGAAGAACACAAATAATGATACATATGGAATATATGGAATGAGAGAGGGTTTCAGATGAAAACAGCAATCACAGAGTTATTAGGAATCGAATATCCGGTAATCCAGGGCGGAATGGCCTGGGTGGCAGAAAGTCATCTGGCGTCTGCGGTATCCAATGCCGGCGGTCTGGGACTGATCGCCGCAGCGGCGGCTCCGGCAGAGTGGGTGAGAGATCAGATCCGTCAGGCGAAAAAAATGACAGACAAACCTTTCGGCGTCAACATTATGCTGATGAGTCCGGAGGCGGACGCTGTAGCGAAGGTTGTAATTGAGGAAGGCGTTCAGGTGGTTACCACGGGCGCGGGAAGTCCGGAGAAATATATGGCTGACTGGAAAGCTGCCGGAGTGAAGGTTATCCCGGTAGTCGCTTCCACCGCGCTGGCGAAACGTATGGAACGCTGCGGCGCTGACGCTGTCGTTGCGGAAGGAACCGAGGCCGGCGGACATATCGGTGAGATTACAACCATGGCGCTGGTTCCCCAGGTGGTGGACGCTGTGAGCATTCCTGTTATCGCTGCCGGCGGAATCGCCGACGGAAGAGGAATGGCGGCTGCTTTCATGCTGGGCGCGAAAGGCGTGCAGGTTGGAACCGCGTTCGCCGCGTCCAAAGAATCCATTATCCATGAAAACTACAAAAACAGTATCCTGAAAGCAAAAGACATTGACACCCGTGTGACGGGAAGATCCACAGGCCATCCTATCCGCGTGCTCCGCAACGATATGACAAGAAAGTATCTGGAGCTGGAACAGGCGGGAGCGCCTTTCGAGGAACTGGAATCCCTGACTCTGGGAAGCCTGAGAAGAGCGGTTCAGGAGGGCGACGTCAAAGGCGGAAGCCTGATGGCGGGACAGAGCGCCGGACTGGTAAAAGAAAGCCTTTCCTGTGAAGAACTGATCCGGGGAATGGTAACAAAGGCGGAAAGCCTGATGAATGGAGCGTTATAAAATGAGTAAGATCGCATTTGTATATCCGGGACAGGGCGCCCAGACAGCGGGAATGGGAAAAGACTTTTATGAGAACAGCGCTCTGGCAAAAGAGATTTTTGACAAAGGTTCCGAAATCCTGAATCTGGATCTTAAGGAACTGTGTTTCGAGGAAAACGACCGTCTGGACAAGACTGAGTATACACAGGCGGCCATGGTGACAGCCTGCCTTGCCATGACAAGAGAAGTGGAAACAAGAGGGCTTCACGCGGATATGACAGCCGGACTGAGTCTGGGAGAATACTGCGCCATAGCCGTTGCTGGCGGTATGAGTGATATGGACGCCATCCGTACAGTCCGCGCCAGAGGTATTTATATGGAAAACGCGGCTCCGGCAGGTTCCGGCGCCATGGCGGCGGTTCTGGGAATGGAAGCCTCTGTGATCGAGGATACCATCAAAGATATAGACGGCGTATCCATCGCCAACTATAACTGCCCGGGACAGATCGTTATCACCGGAGAGGCAAAAGGGGTACAGAAGGCTTCGGAGGCGCTGAAAGAGGCGGGAGCCAGAAGAGTCCTGCCCCTGAATGTCAGCGGCCCGTTCCATTCCCCCATGATGGTTCCGGCAGGAGAAAAGCTGAAAGAGGTACTGGACGGCACCACGACTACGGCGCTTCATATTCCCTATGTGGCCAATGTAAACGCCAAAGTGATCGCGGATTCCGGCGAGATAAAAGATCTTCTTGTGAAGCAGGTAAGTTCTTCCGTTCGCTGGGAACAGAGCATGGAGACCATGATCCGGGAAGGCGTGGATACTTTCGTGGAGATCGGTCCGGGAAAGACGCTTGCCGGTTTTATGCGCAAGATCAACAAAAATGTAAAAATGTATCATATCGGTACCTGGGAAGAGGCCGAAAAAGTCTGCGCGGAGCTGACTGGAAGCGGCGACTGACCGGGGAGATTCCGGAGAGGAGATAACATAAATGGCAGAACAGCAGAACAAAATAAAAACGGCCGTTGTCACCGGCGCTTCCAGAGGCATCGGAAGAGCTATCGCCCTGGAACTTGCGTCAAAAGGCGTGCGCGTGGTCATCAATTATAACGGTTCTTCTGACAGGGCAAAAGAAGTGCAGAAGGAAATTCAGGAAAACGGCGGACAGGCGGAGGTACGCCAGTGGAACGTGGCGGATCACGGAGCGTGTGAAGCCGCTGTCCGTGAGATCGTAAAGGAATTCGGAAGCATCGATATTCTCGTAAATAACGCGGGTATCACCAAAGACGGCCTTCTGATGGCAATGTCAGAGGAGAATTTTGACAGTGTGATCGATGTGAATCTCAAGGGAACTTTCAATATGATGAGATTTGTATCCCGCCAGATGCTGAAGCAGAGAAGCGGCAGGATCATCAGTATGGCTTCTGTGGTCGGAATCGCCGGAAACGCCGGACAGGCCAACTATGCGGCGTCCAAAGCCGGAGTGATCGGCCTTACCAAATCAGCGGCCAGAGAACTGGCTTCCCGCGGCATCACAGTCAACGCGGTGGCTCCGGGATTCATTGAAACAGAGATGACCGCTGTTCTGCCGGAAAAAGTAAAAGAAGCATCTGTGGCCCAGATCCCTCTGGGACATTTCGGAAAACCGGAGGATATCGCGAAAACAGTAGCGTTTCTTGCATCTGACGACGCGGCGTATATCACCGGACAGGTGATCCAGGTTGACGGAGGAATGGTAATATGAGTAAAAGACGGGTAGTTGTCACAGGACTTGGAGCGGTTACGCCCATCGGAAATAATGTGAAGGATTTCTGGGCGGGCATCCGTGAAGGAAAAGTGGGAATCGCTCCCATTACCAAATTTGACACAACAGATTATAAAGTAAAACTTGCCGCTGAAGTAAAGGATTTTAACGCGAAGGATCACATGGATCCCAAAGCGGCAAGACGTATGGAGGTTTTTTCTCAGTATGCGGTGGCCGCGGCAAAGGAAGCCTATGAGGATTCCGGCCTGAACATCGAGGAGGAAGATCCTTTCCGCGCCGGCGTGATCGTGGGTTCCGGAATCGGAAGTCTCCAGGAGCTGGAACTGAGCTATGGAAAAATCTTAAGCCAGGGACCGAATAAGGTTCCGCCGCTGATGGTTCCGCTGATGATCTCCAACATGGCCGCGGGCAATATCTCCATTCAGCTTGGATTCCGCGGAAAATGTACGGATGTGGTAACAGCCTGCGCCTCGGGAACACACAGTATCGGAGACGCTTTCCGCGCGATTCAGTACGGAGACGCGGATATCATGGCGGCCGGAGGTACGGAAAGCAGTATCTGTCCCACCGGAGTGGCCGGATTTACCGCTCTTACCGCTCTGACGAAATCTGAGGATCCCATGAGAGCCTCTATTCCTTTTGACAAGGACAGAAGCGGCTTTGTCCTAGGCGAGGGAGCCGGTGTGGTGATCCTGGAAGAACTGGAGCACGCAAAGACCAGAGGCGCGAAGATCTACGCGGAGGTTGTGGGCTACGGCGCCACGGCGGACGCTTATCATATTACTTCTCCCATTGAAGACGGAAGCGGCGCCGCTAAGGCGATGACGCTGGCCATGGAAGAAGCGGGAGCAAAACCGGAAGAGATCGAGTACATCAACGCTCACGGAACCAGCACCCATCACAACGACCTTTTTGAGACGAGAGCGATCCATGCGGCGTTCGGACCCGCGGCAGAGAAGGTGATCGTAAATTCCACAAAATCTATGATCGGACATCTTCTCGGCGCAGCCGGCGGAGTAGAATTTATCACCTGTGTGAAGTCCATTGAGGACGGTTTTATTCATCAGACAGTGGGAACCACAGAGCCCGGAGAGGAATGCGATCTGAACTACGCGATCGGAGCTCCGGTGGAGAAAGAGATCCGCTACGCCATGAGCAATTCTCTCGGCTTCGGCGGTCATAACGCAACCCTTCTGGTGAAGAAATACGAGGAGTAATAAAATGGAATTTGAAAACCTTCTTACATTAATCAAAGCGGTATCTGATTCTGAACTGACAGAATTTCAGTACGAGGAAAACGGAACGAATATCCGTTTTGTAAAAGAACAGCCGCAGCAGATCCCGGTGGAAGTACAGGCTGTTCCGGTACCGGCAGCCGTACAGGCCGTTCCGGCAGCAGGAAACGGCGCGGCGGATACAGCCGCGGAGCCGGAGGGAATGCTTGTGAAGTCTCCGCTTGTGGGTACTTTCTACGCCGCTCCGGCAGAGGACGCTGACCCGTTCGTATCTGTAGGGGATACGGTGAAAAAAGGACAGACCCTTGCCATTGTGGAGGCCATGAAGCTGATGAACGAGATTGAAAGCGATTACGACGGAAAGATCGCGGAGATCTGCGTGGAAAACGGTCAGGCTGTCGAGTACGGCCAGCCGCTGTTCCGTATTGTGTGACAGTAGGAGTGTGAAAAATGAAACGACTGGGTATCAAAGAAATTGAACAGATCATCCCCCACAGACATCCGTTTCTGCTGGTGGATTATATAGAGGACTATGAGCCGGGAGAGTATGCGGTAGGATATAAATGCGTGACCTTCCATGAAGACTTTTTCCGGGGCCATTTTCCCCAGGAGCCGGTAATGCCGGGAGTCCTCACAGTGGAAGCCCTGGCGCAGACAGGTGCTGTCGCTATTCTCAGCAAAGAGGAAAACAAAGGAAAAACAGCGTACTTCGGCGGGATCAAAAACTGCCGTTTCCGCGGCAAGATCGGTCCGGGGGACAAGGTAAAACTGGAAACCAGGATCATTAAGAGCAAAGGCCCCCTGGGTATCGGCCAGGCGGTGGCAAGTGTGGACGGCAAAGTAGTGGTCGAAGCAGAACTGACCTTTATGATTGGATAGGTGGAAAAAATGATCAAAAAAGTACTGATAGCGAACCGGGGCGAGATCGCCGTCCGTATTATACGGGCATGCCGGGAAATGGGCATTGAGACTGTGGCCGTATATTCCGAGGCCGACAGGGAAGCCCTTCATACACAGCTGGCAGACCAGGCGATCTGTATCGGCCCGGCGCCTTCCTCACAGAGTTATCTGAGCATGGAAAATATCATCAGTGCAACGATCGTATCCGGCGCTGACGCCATTCATCCGGGATTCGGATTTCTCTCTGAGAACAGCAGGTTCGCGGAACTCTGCGAGCAGTGCAATATTACGTTTATCGGCCCGCCTTCAGGCGTGATCGCGAGCCTGGGAAATAAGCAGGCGGCGAAAAACACCATGGCAGCGGCCGGTGTTCCGGTCATTCCCGGAGGATCCAATCCTGTATATAATGCGGAAGACGGAGCAAAAGAAGCGGATGAGACCGGATATCCGGTGATCATTAAGGCGGCTCTGGGCGGAGGCGGCAAGGGAATGCGCGTGGCCGACACCCCGGAAGATTTCAAAGAAAGCTTTCAGACCGCGCAGAAAGAGGCCCAGATGGCTTTCGGCGACGGGACCATGTACATTGAACATTTTGTCCGCCATCCCAGACATATTGAATTTCAGATCATGGCCGACAGTTTCGGCAACGTGATCCATCTGGGAGAGAGAGACTGTTCCATTCAGAGGAACCATCAGAAGATGATCGAGGAATCTCCCAGCATCGCCATTTCCGACGAACTCCGCAAAAAGATGGGCGACGCTGCGGTGCGGGCGGCAAAGGCCGCGGGTTACGTCAACGCGGGCACCATCGAGTTCCTTCTGGAAAAAGATGAGAAATTCTATTTTATGGAGATGAACACCAGGATCCAGGTAGAGCATCCGGTGACAGAATGGGTAACCGGCGTGGACCTTGTGAAAGAACAGATCCGCATCGCCTCCGGACTGCCGCTGTCGTACAGACAGGAGGATATCCGTCTTACAGGACACGCCATAGAGTGCAGGATCAATGCAGAAAATCCGGCGAAAGGCTTTATGCCTTCCCCGGGAACGATCACGGACATGTATTTTCCGGGCGGCAAGGGGATCCGTATCGATTCCGCGGTGTACAGCGGCTATACCGTACAGCCTTATTATGATTCCATGATCGCGAAACTGATCGTGTGGGCGAAGAACCGCAGCGAGGCGATCCGAAAGATGCAGAGCGCTCTTGGCGAGGTCATCATAGAAGGCATCGACACGAACGTGGATTATCAGTATGAGATATTGAACCATCCGGATTTCCTGTCCGGAAACACGGATGTAGAGTTTATTGAGCGTATGGAAAACGGGCGCTGACAGGATACAGGAGTGACAGGTTATGAAGCTGGAAAATATGTTCAAAAAGACCAGGATTTCTTCCAGGACGCAGGGGCACGGGTTCGGCAGGACCATGAGGCCGGAGGTGCCGGAAGGCCTTCTGCGCAAGTGCAATAAATGCGGCGCCGCGATCATTGCGGAGGATGTAAAGGCAGGATATTATATCTGCCCGAAATGCGGGGGATATTTCCGCGTGCACGCATACCGCAGGATCCAGATGGTCATCGACGAGGGGACTTTCGAGGAGTGGAATGAAGATCTCACAGGCGGCAACCCCGTAAATTACAAAGGATACCCGGAAAAACTGGAAGCAGTCCGGGAAAAAACGAAACTCCATGAAGCGGTAGTGACAGGAAAAGGCCGGATCAACGGGATCGAGACAGTGATCGCTGTCTGCGACGGACGTTTTCTCATGGCAAGCATGGGATGGGCTGTCGGAGAGAAGATCACCAGAGCCGTTGAGCGGGCCACAGAAGAGAGGCTTCCCGTTATCATTTACGCCTGTTCCGGAGGCGCCAGGATGCAGGAGGGAATCACTTCCCTGATGCAGATGGCGAAGACATCCGCAGCCCTGAAACGCCACAGCGACGCGGGACTTCTGTACATCTCGGTTCTCACGGAACCCACCACAGGCGGCGTGACTGCAAGTTTCGCCATGCTGGGTGATGTGATCCTGGCGGAGCCGGGAGCCCTGATCGGTTTTGCCGGCCCCCGCGTGATCGAGCAGACCATCCGCCAAAAGCTGCCCAAAGGATTCCAGAGGGCGGAATTCCTGGTGGAACATGGTTTTGTGGACGCTATCGTGCGACGCGAGGATCAGAGAAAGACTCTGACCCAGATCCTCAGCCTGCACGGATACGAGGCGGAAAAAGCAGCCGCAGGGAATGGAGAGACCGGACGGGAAGATTACCGGCAGGATCCCGCAGATTCAGAGGAGTCGGTAAAGCAGGCCGCCGCGGAAGAGGGTCCGTCCGCTTTCCCGCATCATCAGTCGCTGACGGCATGGGACAGAGTGCAGATTTCCCGTAAGATCGACCGGCCTTCCGGAAGCGATTATATCAGGGAACTGTTTACGGATTTCATAGAGTTTCACGGCGACCGGAATTACGGAGACGATCAGGCTGTGATCGGCGGCCTGGCCAGATTCCATGGAACGCCGGTAACTGTGATAGCCCAGGAAAAGGGCACCAGCACGAAAGAAAATATTAAAAGAAACTTCGGCATGCCCATGCCGGAGGGATACCGTAAGGCGCTGCGCCTTATGAAACAGGCTGAGAAGTTCAAAAGACCGGTGATCTGTTTTGTGGATACGCCGGGCGCCTTCTGCGGTATCGAGGCGGAAGAAAGAGGACAGGGCGAAGCCATTGCGAAGAACCTTATGGAGCTGGCGGGGCTTACGGTTCCGGTTCTCTCCATTGTGATCGGAGAGGGCGGAAGCGGCGGCGCGCTTGCCCTGGCGGCAGGCGACGAAGTCTGGATGCTGGAGAATTCCGTATATTCCATCCTTTCGCCGGAGGGCTTTGCCAGCATTCTCTGGAAAGACAGCTCCAGAGCCCATGAGGCGGCGGAGGTTATGAAACTTACAGCCGCCGATCTGTATCAGAGGAAGATCATCGAGCAGATCATTTCCGAACCGGAAGGGTTCTGCCAGGATAATCTTAAAGAGGTGACAGACAGACTGGAGCCGCAGATCAGATGTTTCCTTCAGACATACACGCAGTTATCGGAGGAAGAGCTTCTTGACAGACGCTATCAGCGGTTCCGGAAATTCTGATCATGGAACAGCAGGCGGAACGGCCGCGGGAATATTTCCCGCGCCGTATCCGCCTGTTTTTATTTCGCGGGAGACAGCTTTTGCCTTGATATCAGAAAGCGTGGATTTCCCGTGAAATCAAAACGTTCTGCCGGGCGCCGGTCTGGAATACAATAAAAAAATTTCAAGTCTTGAAAAGAAATTTTTATCTGTGTAATATATACTTACAGACATATGAAAACGCCCTGAAAAAAGGGCGCTTCAAATTTTTACATAAAACGGGAGAGGATACAGTTATGATGTTGAAAGATCTGATGAAATGTGTCCGTGAGTACAAAAAAGCGTCGCTGCAGGCGCCGGTCCTGGTATCGCTGGAAGTGGTCATGGAATGCATCATCCCATTTATCATTTCCAAGCTGGTCAACGAGATCAAGGCGGGATGCGAGCTTTCGGTGATCATAAGGTACGGTGTGGTCCTGATCGTGATGGCGACTCTGTCTCTGATATTCGGCATAGGAGCCGGGAATGCCTGTTCTACGGCGTCCTGCGGATTCGCTAAAAATATCCGTAAGGATATGTTCTATAATATCCAGAATTTCTCGTTTGCCAATATCGACAAATTCTCTACATCATCCCTTGTGACCAGGCTGACGACAGATATTTCCAATGTGCAGATGGCATACATGATGATCGTGCGTATCGCTATCCGCTGTCCGCTGATGCTGGTATTCGCCTTTGTCATGGCGTTTATCATGGGCGGTAAGATGGCGGTGATCTTCCTGTTTGTGATCCCTGTTCTGGCTGTGGGCCTGGGGCTGGTGATCAGAAGCGCTATGCCGCTGTTCAAAAAAGTGTTCCGCAAGTACGACCGGCTGAACGCTTCCATTCAGGAGAATATCAAGGGTATGCGCGTGGTGAAATCCTATGTCCGCGAAGATTTTGAACAGCAGAAATTCGCCGCGGCGGCGGAGGATGTATGCATGGACTTCACAAAGGCGGAAAAGATCCTGGCCTTTAACAATCCCCTGATGCAGTTCTGCCTGTATTCGGTTATGATCTTTGTGCTTTACTTCGGATCCTATACCATTATCACCTCGAAAGGGCTTGATCTGGATGTGGGACAGTTTTCCGCGCTTCTCACTTATAATTTCCAGATCCTCAGCAGCCTGATGATGCTTTCCATGGTGTTTGTTATGATCACCATGGCCAGCGAGTCGGCCAGACGAATCGTGGAAGTGCTGGATGAAAAAAGCACTCTCAGCAATCCGGAAAACCCGGTGTATGAGGTGAAAGACGGTTCCATTGATTTTGACGGCGTAAGCTTTAAATATTCGGAAAAAGCAGACAAGATGGCTCTGGCGGATATAGACCTTCACATTAAGTCCGGCCAGACGATCGGTATCATCGGCGGTACGGGATCTTCCAAGTCGTCCCTGATCCAGCTGATCTCCAGACTGTACGACGCCACAGAGGGCGTTGTGAAGGTGGGAGGCCGGAACGTGAGGGAGTATGATCTGGACACGCTGAGAAACCAGGTGGCGGTGGTGCTGCAGAAGAACGTGCTTTTTTCCGGCACGATCAAAGAGAATCTCCGCTGGGGCGACAAGAACGCCACAGACGAAGAGATGAAGGCGGCGTGCGAGCTTGCACAGGCGGACGAATTCATCATGCGCCTTCCGAAGCAGTATGATACCTACATAGAACAGGGCGGATCCAACGTATCCGGCGGACAGAAGCAGAGACTGTGTATCGCGAGGGCTCTTCTGAAGAAGCCGAAGGTCCTGATCCTGGACGATTCCACCAGCGCCGTGGATACCAGGACGGACTCCCTGATCCGCAAAGGCTTTAAAGAATATATTCCTGAGACGACCAAGATCATTATCGCCCAGAGGATTTCCTCGGTGCAGGATGCGGACAGGATCATCGTCATGGACGGCGGCCGGATCGTGGATGCCGGCACGCACGATGAACTTATGAAGTCCTGCGAGATCTACCAGGAAGTTTATGAATCACAGAACAAGGCAGGTGATCAGGATGAAGAATAGGAAAACAGCAAAAAAAGGAACCGCATGGCGGCTGATCAGAACAGTATTTGAATTTTATCCGGTTATGATGCCCGCCGTTCTTGTGTGCGTAGTGATCAATGCGGTAGTATCTTCCATCCCTGCGGTATTCCAGCAGAACATCATCGCCCTTATGGAGAAATCCTGGCAGACGGGGGACTGGGGAGCGGTTTCAGGGACCATCACCAGATGGGTGCTTACTCTTCTGATCCTTTACCTGATCTCTCTGATCGCATCCTTTTCTTTTAACAGGATGATGGCTACGGTTACTCAGGGTTCCCTGATGAAATTCCGGGAGAGGATGTTCAATAAGATGCAGACTCTTCCTGTAAGATATTTTGATACGCATAACCACGGCGATATCATGAGCCATTATACCAACGATATCGATACTCTGCGCCAGATGATTTCGCAGAGTTTTATCCAGCTTCTTGTATCAGGGATCATGGTTACCACTGTGTTCTGCATCATGATTTACTACTGCCTGTGGATGACCCTGGTAGTTGTTGCCGGCGTTGTCTGTATGTTCTTTATCACAAAGAAGGTGGGAGGCAAATCCACCCGTTACTTCATCCGTCAGCAGGAAGCCCTGGGCCATGTGGAGGGCTATGTGGAAGAGATGATGAACGGTCAGAAGGTTGTCAAGGTGTTCTGTCACGAAGAAGAGACAAA
>CALWGI010000051.1 GCA_944380045.1 uncultured Blautia sp. | reverse complement strand
GACGGTATGGAATTGCAGCACGAACTGATCATTCCCAATGAAGGTCTGCCTTTTAAACTGTTTTTGTTTGAAGGATATAACGGGAATTATATAAGGGAAAAACACTGGCATACATCAATAGAAATATTCGCGGTGATGGACGGGGAACTGACTTTCTTTCTGAATCAGGAGGAGTATCCCCTCACCGCCGGTAAATTTCTTATCATTAATTCCAATGAGATCCATTCCATCAACGCGCTGGAAAAAAACAGAACGGCGGTGCTGCAGATCCCGCTGAAACAGTTTGAGGGATATTTTACAGCCGAGAGATTTATTCGTTTTTCCCGTCCCGAAACGGCTGCGACAGAGAAACGGAAAGAGGCCAACAGAAAAATGGCGGCTCTGATGCAGGACATTTTTCATATATATGAAAAGGGAAAGAAGACAGATATCCTTTCCGGCAGGAAGGGGCAGGGAGAATTGTCAGAAAAAACAGCCGGATATGAATTCCGGATGCTGGCTCTTTTTTATGAGATCATGTATCTTCTGGTGACGGAATACAGAGAGACCGAGGTGCAGGAACGGGAACTGAGACACAACCGGCATCTGGCCGTGCTTTCCAGGATCACCACATATATGCGGGATCACTATCAGGAGGATCTGAAACTTTCCCAGGTGGCGGCTGCGTTCGGGTATTCTCCGGAGTATTTGTCGCGAATGTTCCAAAAGTATATAAAAGTCAATTTTAAGACATATCTTCAGGATATCCGCATGGGTTACGCCTACGGAGAGGTGGTCCACACGGACAAAACCATCAGCCAGATCGCACTGGACCATGGATTCTGCGGCAGCAGAGCCTTTGCCCGTGAATTTCAGAAACGGTACGGAAGCCTTCCCAGCGCTGTCAGAAAGGAACAGAATATTTCCTGAAAAATGTCAAAAAAGTGCTATGATTTAGACAAGAAAAAAGGCGAAAAGCATACCCGGATGTGGTATGCTTTTTATAATTTCAGGGGAAGGGATTTACGGACGGAATAAGAGAAGACCGGAGATTCCCCGGGGTTTTAAGGAGGTAAACGGGATGAAAATCCAGAATGTAGCAGACGCTTCTTTCCGCAAATACGGAAAGGTGCTGGAGGGGTATGATTTCAGCGCGCTTATCAGAGAGATGAAGCACACTCCCGTTCCGGAGGACGTGATCTATGTGCCCTCTGTGGAGGAACTGGAAGCGCTGGAAGTAGAGAAGACGCTGACCAATAAGGCTTTCGGCGGACTTCCCATTCAGATCGGATACTGCAACGGCCACAACAAAAAGCTGAACGCAGTGGAATATCACCGGAATTCCGAGATCAACGTGGCAGTGACAGACCTTGTACTGCTTCTCGGATGCCAGCAGGATATTGAAGACGATCTTACATATGACACATCGAAGATCGAAGCTTTCCTGGTTCCGGCGGGAACAGGAATCGAAGTTTACGCAACCACGCTTCACTACGCTCCCTGCCATGTGAATGACAGCGGATTCCAGTGCGTTGTGGTACTGCCCAGAGGAACCAATACGGATCTTACCTTTGAGACAGAGAAAACAGGCGAGGACAGCCTGATGACAGCGAAGAACAAATGGCTGATCGCCCATGAAGAAGCAGGCATCGAAGGCGCGTTCAACGGCCTGAAGGGCGAGAATATCACGCTGTAGATCATCCGGCAGGAGCAGAGCAATCCTGCGGACAGTAAAACGGAAAAATAATAAGAAATATAAAACAAAAAGGAGAAAAAAACCATGAATAACAAACCAGAAATCAAAATCGGCATTGTTGCAGTGAGCAGAGACTGTTTCCCGGAAAGTCTTTCCGTAAACAGAAGAAAAGCCCTTGTTGACGCCTACACAAAGAAATACGGCGCAGCTGAGATCTATGAATGTCCCATCTGCATCGTTGAGAGCGAGATCCACATGGTACAGGCTCTTGAAGATGTAAAGAAGGCAGGCTGCAACGCGCTCGTAGTTTATCTTGGAAACTTCGGACCGGAAATTTCCGAAACTCTTCTTGCAAAACATTTCGAGGGACCGAAGATGTTCATCGCCGCAGCAGAGGAATCCGGAAACGACCTGGTACAGGGCAGAGGCGACGCATACTGCGGTATGCTGAATGCAAGCTACAACCTGCAGCTGCGTAACATCAAGGCTTATATTCCGGAATATCCGGTTGGAAACGCAGAAGAGTGCGCAGACATGATCCATGAGTTCGTTCCCATCGCAAAAGCTGTTTACGCTCTGAACAACCTGAAGATCATCAGCTTCGGACCGCGTCCGTTAAACTTCCTTGCCTGCAACGCGCCTATCAAACAGCTCTACAATATCGGCGTGGAGATCGAAGAGAACTCCGAGCTCGACCTGTTTGAAGCATTCAACAAACACGCAGGCGATGAGAGAATCCCGGCTCTGGTAAAAGAAATGGAAGAAGAGCTTGGCGCAGGCAATAAGAAACCGGAGATCCTTCCCAAACTGGCTCAGTATGAACTGACCTTAAAAGACTGGGTTGAGGAGCACAGAGGATACCGTAAGTTCGTTGCCCTTACAGGCAAATGCTGGCCGGCATTCCAGACACAGTTCGGCTTCGTTCCCTGCTATGTAAACAGCCGTCTTACCGCACAGGGAATCCCGGTATCCTGCGAGGTTGATATCTACGGAACCCTCAGCGAGTTCATCGGAACTGTAGTAAGCGACGATACCGTAACGCTGCTGGATATCAACAACTCCGTACCCAACGATATGTATGACGAGGAGATCAAAGGCAAATACAACTATACACAGAAAGATACCTTCATGGGCTTCCACTGCGGAAATACAGCTTCCGGCAAGCTGACATCCTGCGAGATGAAGTATCAGATGATCATGGCAAGAAATCTTCCGGAAGAGGTTACACAGGGTACTCTGGAAGGCGACATCGTTCCCGGAGATATCACTTTCTTCCGTCTGCAGAGCACAGCGGACAACAAACTCCGCGCATATATCGCACACGGCGAGGTACTTCCGGTTGCTACACGTTCCTTCGGTTCCATCGGCGTATTCGCTATTCCGGAAATGGGCAGATTCTACCGTCACGTGCTGATCGAGGGCGGTTATCCGCACCACGGCGCAGTAGCGTTCGGACATTGGGGCAAGGCTCTCTATGAAGTATTCAAATACATCGGCGTTCCAGTAAACGAGATCGGATACAACCAGCCGGCAGGCGTAAGATATCCTACAGAGAATCCCTGGGGATAATCCTTACAGTACAGAATACGGAGAATGAATTATGTATTATATAGGCGTTGATCTGGGTACCTCCGCGGTGAAGCTTCTGCTTATGGAGGAATCCGGAAAAATAGAAAAAATCGTATCAAGAGAATATCCCCTGTATTTCCCCCATCCGGGCTGGTCGGAGCAGAATCCGGAAGACTGGATGAAAGAGGCTATGGAGGGGATCAAAGAACTGACATCTGAGATCGACAGATCTCAGGTGGCAGGCATCGGATGCGGCGGACAGATGCACGGACTGGTGACGCTGGATGCGGAGGATCATGTGATCCGTCCCGCGATCCTCTGGAACGACGGAAGGACCGGTGCGGAGACCGAGTATCTGAACACCGTTATCGGTAAAGACAAGCTTTCCCAGTATACGGCGAATATCGCATTCGCGGGATTTACCGCTCCGAAGATCCTCTGGATGAAGAAGAATGAGCCGGAGAATTTCGCAAAAGTAAAGAAGATCATGCTTCCCAAGGATTACCTTGCGTACTGTATGACAGGTTCCTTCTGCACAGATCTCTCCGACGCTTCCGGTATGCTCCTTCTGGATGTGAAGAACCGCCGTTGGTCAAAGGAAATGCTTGAAATCTGCGGCATTACGGAAGAACAGCTTCCGAAGCTTTATGAGAGCTGGCAGGTTGTGGGCACCCTGAAACCGGAGATCGCTTCCGAACTGGGTCTGTCCGCAGATGTGAAATTTGTTGCCGGCGCCGGAGACAACGCGGCTGCAGCAGTGGGAACAGGAACAGTAGGCGACGGACAGTGTAATATTTCACTGGGAACCTCAGGAACTGTTTTCATTTCCAGCAAAGATTTCGGCGTGGACGAGAATAACGCTCTTCATTCCTTCGATCATGCGGACGGCAGATACCATCTGATGGGATGCATGCTCAGCGCCGCTTCCTGCAACAAATGGTGGTCTGAAGAAATCCTCCACACCAAAGATTTTGCGAAAGAGCAGGAGGGAATCGTGAAACTGGGTGAGAACCAGGTATTCTTCCTTCCCTATCTGATGGGCGAGAGATCTCCCCACAATAATCCTGACGCAAGGGCTGTATTCTTCGGAATGTCCATGGACACCACAAGAGAAGAGATGACACAGGCGGTTCTGGAAGGCGTTGCCTTCGGCCTCAGAGATTCTCTCGAGGTTGCCAGAAGTCTGGGGATTAAGATCGAAAGAACGAAGATCTGCGGCGGCGGAGCCAAGAGCCCGCTGTGGAAAAAGATCATCGCCAATGTGATGAATCTGAAAGTAGATGTACCCGCAGTAGAGGAAGGTCCATCCATGGGCGGCGCCATGCTGGCGGCGGTTGGATGCGGAGCCTATCCGGATGTGGAGACTATCGCAGAGAAGTTTGTTCATGTGGTAGAGACTGTGGAGCCGGATCCTGAACTGGTGGCGAAATATGAGGAACGTTATCAGAAATTCAAAAAGCTTTATCCTACAATGAAAGAGCTTTTCTGAGAGAGGATTCCAACAGCAGTTTTTAAATGAAACAAATCAAGACTGGTATATTGTGGCAGGAAAATAAGTCCATAATATACCAGTCTTTTGTTTTCAGAAAAAATCCGCTGTTTGATATCTGCTTGAAAAAATTACAAAAAATCATATAATAAAATAAGAATAATATTACATTTTTTGCCATATGCCCGGAGGTTACATAATGAATCAGAAAAAAACAAAAAAGCCAGTGAAAAAAGAAATACTGCTGATCCTCCTGGGTATATTTTTTGTCGCGCTTTTTCTCGTCTTCATGAACAGCTTCTACGAGACCGTATGGGAGAGAAGCGGCATTGACGAGGCGGAAGAGATACAGACTTATGATTATCAGTACGCCATGATCGTAGACAGCGGAAACGAGGAACTGTGGGACGCGGTGTACACCAGCGCCCGGGAACAGGCGGAGAAATACAGAGTGAACCTGGAACTGATGGTCAGCAGCAAGGCGGACGGTTACGACGAGCTGGATTATATGGAGATCAGCATAGCCGCGGGAGTGGACGGGATCATTCTGGAGTATAACGGAGAGAATAATCTGAAGGAAGAGATCAATAAGGCTGTGGAGCAGGGAATCCCTGTAGTTACGGTAATGAACGACGCCCAGGACAGTCTCAGACAGAGCTTCGTGGGAGTGAACGACTATCAGAGAGGGCAGGCTTACGGCGAACAGGTGGTGAGCCTGATGGACGAAAATACCCGCTATGTTCTGATCCTTCTGGACAGCGAGGAGGGAGATCTGGAGAAAAATCAGATCTACAGTCTTATCAGCAGCGCTGTGATGCAGGTGGCGCCTACGGGGAAAGCCTGTCAGGTGTTTGCCCGGAACATGTCCACCGGAAGCAAGTTTGATATCGAGGAAACCATAAGGCAGATATTCCAGGATCCCATGGGACCGCCCCAGATCCTGGTGTGTATGGACGAGACCACAACGGAATGCGCCTATCAGGCCATGATCGATTTTAACGTGGTGGGAGACGTGAAGATCATAGGTTATTATGAATCGGATACGATCATGGACGCGGTGCGAAAGGGGCTGATCCCGGTCACCTGCACGCTGGATACGGAGCAGCTGGGAAGAGATACGGTGGACGCTCTGTGGGAGTACGGACAGGAAGGAAGAGTGAATTCCTACTATAATGTAGATCTGAAGTTTATCACAAAGGAAACGGCGGGTGAAATTTCGGAAGGAGAAAACGGAAATGAAAACAGCTAACAGAAAACGGTGGGTGGATATCCCCCTTGCCAGGAAGGTTTTGATCGCTGTGGGCAGTATATCGGTTCTCCTTCTGCTGATCGACTCCCTTCTGTATTTTCAGGTAAACAGGATCATCAGGAGGATGGATACGGTATATTCCAGCAACGTTAACATGACGGGGCTTTCGGAATCCCTGGATACGGTACAGGACGATCTTTACTCCTATTTAAGTGTTAACAGTTCAGACGCTCTTGAGGAATATTACCGCAGCGAGCAGGCGTACAGAAACCTTCTGGGAAGCCTGAATCTGGAGATCACCTCAAACCCCGCGAAGCTTCTGGAGCGTAAGATCCGCAGGATGTCCAATACATATCTCGCCCTGGCGGAAGACGCGGTGACGGCCAAGAGGGGCCGTAACGTGGAAAAATACAAGACGCTTTACGATGAGACCCAGAATTTGTACGGCTATATCAACAGTTATATTGAAGAGCTGAACAGCCAGCAGTTCCGGAACAATTCCTCCAGTTACCAGACCCTGCGTGAGGCCCTTACTTATCTGGAAGTTTCCAGTATGGTGATCATGACCGTGATGATGGGGATCAGTATCGCCATTCTGTTCCTGCTGACAAAAGAGATGATCGTGCCTCTGACCAATCTGGCGGAGACGGCCAATCTGGTAGGTCAGGGAAACTTCAGCGTAAAGATGCCGGAGACGGATTCCAGAGATGAAGTGGGGATCGTGACCAGGGCTTTCAACACCATGGTAAAAAGTCTGGAAGAATACATTATCCGTACCAAAGAAAGTATGGAAAAGGAACAGCAGATGATGGAGAAGGAACTTCTGATGGAGAATCATCTGAAAGAAGCCCAGCTCCGTTACCTCCAGTCCCAGATCAATCCTCATTTCCTTTTTAATTCCCTGAATGCCGGCGCCCAGCTTGCCATGATGGAGGATGCGGAGAAGACCTGTGTCTTCGTGGAAAAAATGGCGGATTTTTTCCGTTACAATGTAAAAAAAGGAATGGGCGACGCCAGTCTTTCGGAAGAAATCGAGGCCGTGGAGAACTATGTTTATATCCTTAACGTGCGTTTTGCCGGGGATATCCATTATACCAAAAACATAGACAAAAGAGTCCTGGACGTACGGGTTCCCAGTATGATCCTTCAGCCCATCGTGGAAAACGCGGTGAATCACGGAATCCGCAATATCGAGCGGGAGGGCACGATCCATCTGGAAGTACAGAAGGACGGCGGGAACATCGTGATCAGTGTGAAGGATAACGGAAAAGGAATGAGTCCGGAGCGGATCGAAGAGGTGTTAAGCGGCCATGCCGGAGACGGGGAGGAACAGTCGGATTCCACCGGTATCGGTATGAATAACGTGATCAGCCGCCTGGAGCTTTACTATGACCGCAAAAATCTGATGGAAATATACAGTGAAGGGGAGGATAAGGGTACGGAAGTGATCCTTACCATTCCACAGACCAGAGAGGGGGATGAGACAGATGTACAGGATCATGCTGGCTGACGACGAGGGGATCATGCTGGAGGCCCTGAGGAATATCATCGAATCCAATTTCGGGGATGAATGTGAGATCGCTACAGCCAAGACCGGAAGGGCTGTGGTGGAACTGGCGGAGAGTTTCCGGCCGGACATTGCCTTTATGGACATCCAGATGCCGGGACTGAACGGGATACAGGCGATGAAAGAAATCCAGAAATTCAACAGCAATATCGTTTTTATCGTGATCTCGGCCTACGACAAATTCAGCTACGCAAGGGAAGCCATCAATCTGGGCGTTCTGGAATATCTCACCAAGCCGGTAAATAAGCGGGTTATCGTAGACGTCTGTATGAAGGCCATGCACAAGGTGGACGAAGCCCGTCAGAAGCGGAGCGACGATCTGGAGATCCGGGAGAAGCTGGAAACGGTGATCCCCATCCTGGAAAGCGGATACATTTATAATCTTCTTCTGCAGGACGCTTTTCACAATTATAACGACAAGTACCGCCAGCTGATGGGGATAGAGGAAGAATACGGTTTTATCATTGTGATCGAATTCGGCGACAACAATGAGAACGGTACGCTTACCAATGCGGTGGGCGCAGGCGTCCGGGCGGAAAAGAACTACCCGGAACTCCGGGAGATCGCCAGGGAGTTTTTTCACTGCCTGGTAGGTCCGGTTATGGGAAACAGGGTGGTGCTTATGGTGCCGTCGGAAAAAGATTCCCTTTCCTATGAAGAGCGGGTACATATCCTCACCAGGACAAGAAACATGGTCCACAAGCTGGAGGCGAGGATCGACAGCAGGTTCCGGGCCGGAATAGGCAGGACCAAGAAAGAGGACAATCTGAGAGAATCCTACGCCGAGGCTCTCAAGGCACTCCGGGAGGAAGACAGCCATGTGGTCCATATCAACGATATCACCCTTCTTCCGGACGAAGATACGGAAATGTCGGAGGAGATGGAGAACAGATATTTTCAGAGCGTGCTGAAGCAGGACATTGCCGGGGCGTCGGAGGCGGTGGAAAGTCTTTTCCGGTGGATGGAAAATCATTACGCGGATCAGGCGGAGGAGATGAAATTCAAAACCCTGGAACTCCTGATCCGTCTGGAAGCCAGAGTGTCAGAGGACGGAAGATCCGGAGGAAAGCAGAAGAACAGGAGCCGTTATCTGAAGGAACTTCAGAATATTGCGGATACAGAGCATCTGAAGAACTGGTTCTGGGAGCAGACGAGGGACATCTGCAGGAACATGGAAGCGGCGAAGGAGAAACAGTCCGAGACGGTAATGGAGAAGGCCCAGAGTTATATCCGGGAGAACTTTCAGAAAGATCTTACTCTGGACGAGGTTTCCAGAGTGGTGGACATCAGTCCCTATTATTTCAGTAAGCTGTTTAAACAGGAGACAGGAGAGAATTTTATAGAATATCTTACCAAAGTACGGATCCGGAACGCCAAAGACCTTCTGAGAAATCCGGAATATTCCATCAAAGAGGTGTGCGTCCGTTCCGGTTATGGCGATCCCAACTATTTCAGCAGGATCTTCAAGAAATACGAGGGGATCACGCCCAGCGAATACAGAGAAAGGCTGTGAGAAAATGGCTCTAAAAAGAAAAATCTATACGACGGTCCTTCTGGCTGCAGGCCTGTTTCTGACAGGCTGCGGCGTCGTCGAGACGGAACCCGAGGAAAACACAGAGACAGAAGTGCAGGAAGAGGAGAGCGCAATCAGCATCGGATTCAGCTTTGACACCTTTGTTCTGGACCGCTGGCTGAGAGACAGAGACGCCTTTGTGGCGACCGCGGAGGAGCTGGGAGCGGAGACGAATGTGCAGAACGCCAGCGGGGACGTGGAGGAGCAGATCGAACAGATCCGATATCTTATCCGCAAACAGGTGGACGTCCTGGTGGTGGTGGCCACAGACTGCGAAGCTCTCTCCGACGTGATGACCGAGGCGAAGGACGCCGGGATCAAAACCATATCCTATGACCGTCTGATCCAGAATGCGGATACCGATCTTTATATCTCATTTGACAACGAAAGAGTCGGGGAACTGATGGCGGAGACCCTTATAGAAGAAGTTCCCGAAAACAGCGAGATTTTTATGATCCAGGGGCCGGAGGCGGACAACAATGTTCAGCTTACGCGCAGGGGTTTTGAGAGAGTGATCGATGGCAGCAGCCTTAAGGTGGTGTATACCGCCAACTGTGAAGGCTGGCTGGCGGAACTGGCTGTGGAACCGCTGAACGAAGGCCTGGAGGAATATCCAAAAGTCGCCGGCATTATGTGCGGCAACGACGGCATAGCCGGCCAGGTGATCAACACTCTGGCGGAGACAAGAAGAGCCGGAAGCATTCCCGTAGTGGGACAGGACGGAGATCTGGCGGCCTGTCAGCGGATTGTGGAGGGAACCCAGTATATGACTGTGTTCAAACAGATGGAAAAAGAGGCGGAGGCCGCCGCGGAATTCGCCGTGAAGCTGGCAAAGGGGGAGGAGATCGACACCGGCGGCGTCACCATGAACGACGGTTCCTACGACGTCCCCGCTTATCTTCTGGAGCCGGTGGCAGTCACAGAGGACAATCTGGACGAAGTCGTGATCGACAGCGGGTTTTACAGCCGGGAGGACGTATATCTGAACGTACAGCAGGAGGAAAGCGTTTCAGCGATCGAATGAAAAATGAAAAAGTCAATAGCATATTTTTGTCACAAAAATATGTTGCTCTGTGCAGGACATTTTTCTTTTTCATAAAAATTTACAGATGCTTGCCAACTATCTCCAGAAACAGCTGTGTTATAGTTAAACCATCTTAAAGAGAGGGACGTGTCCCAAATAAAAAAAGATTGGAGGATCTTAAGATGAAGAAAAAAACAGTGGCAGGTTTACTGACATTATGCATGGCGGCAGGAATGATGATCGTTCCCCAGACCGCAGTAATGGCAGAAGAAGAGAGCGGCGGAAAGCTTGTAGGCGTTGCAATGCCCACCAAGGATCTTCAGAGATGGAATCAGGACGGCGACAACATGAAGAAATCTCTGGAAGATGCAGGATACGAAGTAGACCTTCAGTATGCGTCCAACGACGTTGCTACTCAGGTATCTCAGGTTGAGAACATGATCTCCAACGGATGCGATATCCTTGTAATCGCTTCTATCGACGGAAGTTCTCTCGGAGAGCCGCTGAGCCAGGCAAAAGAGGCAGGCATCCCGGTTATCGCTTATGACCGTCTGCTGATGGAATCTGACGCAGTTTCCTATTACGCTACTTTTGATAACTATATGGTAGGTCAGAAACAGGGCGAATATATCGTGGAAGCTCTGAATCTGGAAGAGGAAGAAGGACCGTTCAATCTGGAGATCGTTGCGGGAGCACCGGACGACAACAACGCAAACTTCTTCTACGGCGGCGCTATGGACGTTCTGCAGCCCTACATTGACGAAGGCAAACTGGTAGTTAAATCCGGCCAGACAGAATTCGAGGAATGCGCTACACAGGCATGGGATTCCGCTAAGGCTCAGGACAGAATGGACACCATCATCGCAGGTAACTATTCTGACGGAACCAATCTGGACGCAGTTCTCTGCTCCAACGACTCCACAGCACTTGGCGTTGCAAACTCTCTGGCAGCTTCCTACACAGGAGAATATCCGGTTATCACTGGTCAGGACTGCGACCTTGCAAACGTTAAGAACCTGATCGCCGGAAAACAGGCTATGGATATCTTCAAGGATACACGTACACTTGCAGACCAGGTTGTTACCATGGTTGAGGCAGTGCTCAGCGGAGAAGAAGCTGAAGTTAACGATACCGAGTCCTATGACAACGGCACAGGCGTGATCCCCACATATCTTTGCGAGCCGGTTGTTGTTACAGCAGACAACTATCAGGAATACCTGATCGATTCCGGATACTACACCGAGGATCAGCTTCAGTAATCAATACGGAACCAGTTCAGCAGGCGGGGGCGTTTCTCCCCCGTCTGTATATTTAGGAAAAGGAGGGACATCATTGGCTAAGATACTTTTGGAAATGAAGAACATTACCAAAACGTTCCCTGGTGTTAAAGCTCTTGACAATGTAAATCTCCAGGTGGAGGAAGGCGAGATACACGCTCTTGTAGGTGAGAACGGCGCGGGCAAGTCCACCCTTATGAACGTACTGAGCGGAATCTATCCCTATGGCTCCTATGAGGGAGATATTATCTATAACGGAGAGATCTGCCGTTTCGCGAAGATCAAGGACAGCGAGGAGAAAGGCATCGTTATCATCCATCAGGAACTTGCCCTGATCCCCTACATGACCATCGGGGAGAACATGTACCTTGGTAATGAAAAAGGAAAAACATATTCCATCAACTGGAACGAGACATACGGCGAAGCGGATGAATATCTGAAGACAGTAGGACTGGAGGAATCTTCCCGTACGCTGATCAAGGATATCGGAGTGGGCAAGCAGCAGTTGGTTGAGATCGCAAAAGCGCTGGCAAAACACGCGAAGCTCCTGATACTTGATGAGCCCACGGCTTCACTGAACGAAGATGATTCCAGAGCGCTTCTTGACCTTCTTCTGAAGTTCAAGAAAGAGGGAATGACTTCTATCATCATCTCCCATAAGCTCAACGAGATTTCCTACGTGGCGGATAAGATCACAGTCATCCGCGATGGATCCACCATCGAAACACTGGACAAAGAAAAAGACGATATCTCCGAAGCCCGTATCATTCAGGGCATGGTAGGACGTGAACTGACAGACCGTTTCCCGAAACGTCCGGGCGTGAAGATCGGCGATGTCGCCATGGAAGTAAAAAACTGGACAGTACATCATCCCCTTTATTCCGAAAGAAAGGTTGTAGACAACGTTTCTTTCAATGTGCGTAAAGGAGAGGTTGTGGGAATTTCCGGACTGATGGGCGCGGGACGTACCGAGCTTGCCATGAGTATATTCGGAAAAAGCTACGGAACCGGGATCAGCGGACAGATCTTCATAGGCGGTAAAGAAGTGAAACTGAATACCGTAACAGAGGCGATCCGTCACGGACTTGCCTATGTGACAGAAGACCGTAAGGGCAACGGACTGATCCTCAGCAATCCCATCAAGATCAACACAACTCTTGCGAATCTGAAGGCAGTCAGCTCCCACGGCGTGCTGGACGCGGATAAAGAGTACGCTGTTGCGGAGGAATACAGGGACAAACTGAAAACAAAATTTTCGTGTTTGGCCATGCCAGACTGCCTTCTGTATTTTATAAGTTTTGCGGTATTGGCCTGTGCGCGGTGCGCAATCAATGCATGGCAATCTCCATGCCCGATCGGACAAAAAGAAACGGGCCGGCCTTCATTTGTCGGAAGACTGACCCGTATTGAAATCCGCAGCCGGTTGATGTTTGCCGGCTTTGCGGCTGGTGTTGAGCTATCGGGACTCGAACCCAAAACGACAGAACCAAAATCTGCTGTGTTACCATTACACCATAGCTCAATACCTTGCGAGAAAGCGTGGCAAATATATCATAACTTTTTAGAACTGCCAAATTTTGCACCGAAAATCGCTGCCGCGCACCGCCTCCCGATTGTCGCATGCGGGACTATGCCGGTACGACCTTTTCGATCCTGCCGAGGCGTACGTACCAGATGTATCCGTCGACTTCGACATAGCCGATCCTATGCAGCAGCTGCATGTATTCGCGGAGCTGCCGTGCGTAACGTTCCGAGTGCTCCTCGCCGAACTTGTAGTCGATGACTGTCGCTTTGTTGCCCTTTGTCATCACACGGTCGGGACGTCGT
>CALWGI010000050.1 GCA_944380045.1 uncultured Blautia sp. | reverse complement strand
GGGTAAAGCACCTCTACGATATTGCGGGCAAGGTTCTCCTGCTCCACTGCCTTCTTATAATCACCCTTGTCGAAAGAATCCAGACCGAAGTCCACAATGGGCTCCGCATCCCAGATACGAAGGGTGTTTACGATGTCGTTGTTGTATCCCAGGATCGGCATATCGTAGGGAACCGCCTTGACTGCCTGGTATCCCTCATGGATGAAGCGGTTGGAGCCTGTTCCGGGATCATATTCCACACGGACATATCCGCCGAAATGTACTTCCTTGGCATATTCCGGACGGCGCAGTTCGAAGGGGTATCCGTTCTTCAGCCAGTTATCCGGAACCTCAACCTGGAATCCGTTCTCGATCTTCTGCTTGAACATACCGTAATGATAGCGGATGCCACATCCGTAAGCACAGTAATTCAGTGTCGCCAGAGAATCCAGGAAGCAGGCTGCCAGACGGCCGAGGCCGCCGTTGCCCAGAGCCGGATCCGGCTCCTGGTCCTCGATCACGTTCAGATCCAGTCCCAGCTCCTCCAGAGCCTCTTTCACCTCATTGTAGGCGGTAAGGTTGAGAAGATTGTTTCCCAGGGCGCGGCCCATCAGGAACTCCATGGACATGTAGTATACGATCTTGGGATCCTGCTCTTTAAAAGCATTCTGTGATTCAAGCCAGTTGTCGATGATGACGTCCTTCACCGTGTAGCTTACAGCCTGGAAGATCTGCTCCTGTGTAGCTTCCTCCAGTGTCTTGCGGTAAAGGAATTTTACGTTTTCTTTTACGCTTTCCTTGAAAGCTTCCTTCTTGAACTGCTTATTAATCATATTTTTCTCCTCCTACAGTCTGGTCACGCCGAAGACTACGTTCTCCTTGTTGATGTTCCATTCTTTCACATAGCCGTCTGTTTCGCCCAGATTCATTTCATCTGCCAGTACCTCAGACATGATCTCTTCTTTGTGGTCTTTCATAATGTTCATAATATGCTCATTATCTTTTGCGGAAACACGGATCTTATCCATTACCTCGAATCCGGCTTCTTTTCTCATGGTCTGGATCTTGCTGATGATTTCGCGGACAAATCCTTCCTCGATCAGCTCCGGCGTCAGGTTCGTGTCAAGGACAACAGAGGTCTCTCCCTCGCTCTCTGTCACGTAGCCCTCCGTCTGGGCAGTCTCGATAAGAAGATCCTCTTCCGTAAGCTCCACTTTGTTTCCGTCGATGTCCAGGGTAAGGAGTCCTGTGTCTCTCAGTTCCTTCATGGCCTGGATTCCGTTGATCTTTGAAAGCGCCGTGCGGATGCCGTTCAGGAGTTTTCCGTATTTCGGTCCCACGGTGCGCAGCTGAGGTTTGAAGCTGTAGGAAATAAAGGATTCCACATCTTTGGCAAATTTTACTTCTTTTACATTCAGCTCATCTGCGATGATATCCACATAGAACTGGCCCATCTCTTTGTCCGTCTTGACGAACATGGTGCCGATAGGCTGGCGGTTCTTGATGTTGGCCGTATTTCTTGCCGCGCGGCCCAGAACCACGATCTTCAGAACTTCTTCCATATCGTCTTCCAGTTCTCTGTTGATCCATTCTTCTTTCACTTCCGGATAATCGCACAGATGGATGCTCTCCGGAGCGGTTTTGTCGATGCTCCGTACAAGGTTCTGGTAAATATCCTCCGTCATGAACGGGATCAGGGGCGCGGCCGCCTTGGAGATCGTCACAAGGGCGGTGTAAAGGGTCATGTAGGCGTTGATCTTATCCTGCTCCATTCCCTTCGCCCAGAAGCGCTCGCGGCTTCTTCTTACATACCAGTTACTCATCTCATCCACGAATTCCTGAAGGGCTCTCGCGCTCTCCGGGATCCGGTAGTTCGCCAGATGGTCGTCCACAGCCTTCACCACGGAGTTCAGCTTGCTTAAGAGCCATTTGTCCATGACCGGAAGACTGCTGTAATCTAAAGTATATTTTGTCGCGTCGAAATTGTCAATATTCGCGTAAAGTACGAAGAATGCATAGGTGTTCCACAATGTGCTCATGAACTTGCGCTGTCCTTCCACAACGGCCTTGCCGTGGAAGCGGTTCGGCAGCCAGGGCGCGCTGTTCACGTAGAAATACCAGCGGATAGCGTCCGCGCCGTATTTCTCCAGAGCCTCGAAGGGATCTACCGCGTTTCCTTTGGATTTACTCATTTTCTGGCCGTTCTCATCCTGCACATGGCCCAGAACGATAACGTTCTTATAAGGAGCCTTGTTAAAGAGCAGGGTGGATTCCGCCAGCAGGGAGTAGAACCATCCTCTTGTCTGGTCCACCGCCTCGGAGATGAAATCCGCCGGGAACTGCTGCTCGAAGAGATCTTTGTTCTCAAAAGGATAATGATGCTGCGCGAAAGGCATCGCGCCGGAGTCAAACCAGCAGTCGATCACTTCCGGCACACGGTGCATGGTTTTGCCGCACTCCGGACACTTAATGGTGATCTCGTCGATATAGGGACGGTGAAGCTCCACTGTCTTCGCTTTCTCGTCGCCGCTCATCTCATAGAGCTCCTGGCGGCTTCCGATGGAGTGCATGTGTCCGCACTCGCACTGCCAGATATTTAAGGGAGTTCCCCAGTAACGGTTACGGGAGATACCCCAGTCCTGAACGTTCTCCAGCCAGTCGCCGAAGCGGCCCTTGCCGATGCTCTCCGGGATCCAGTTGATGGTGTTGTTGTTGCGGATCAGGTCCTCTTTCACCGCGGTCATCTTGATGAACCAGGATTCTCTCGCGTAGTAGATAAGAGGAGTATCGCATCTCCAGCAGTGGGGATAATCATGCTCGAATTTCGGCGCTTCAAAAAGCTTGCCCTCTTTATCCAGGTCTTTAAGGATCATGGGATCCGCTTTCTTTACAAACACGCCGGCGTAATCTGTCTCGGCGGTCATATTGCCCTGTCCGTCCACGAACTGTACGAAAGGCAGGCCGTATTTCTGTCCCACGCGGTTATCGTCCTCACCGAACGCCGGGGCGATGTGTACGATTCCGGTACCGTCGCTCATGGTAACATAGCCGTCGCAGAGCACGAAGAAGCCTTTCTTTTTCTGCTTCGCCGCAGCCTCGCCCGCGCATTTGAACAGAGGCTCGTATTCCTTATATTCCAGATCTGTACCCTTATAGGTTTCCAGAACTTCGTACGCCTTTTCTCCTTCTTCCTTTGCCAGCTTGCCCAGCACTTTGTCAAGAAGGGCTTCCGCCATATAGTAGGTGTATCCGTCCGCAGCCTTTACCTTGCAGTATGTCTCGTCCGGATTGACGCAGAGACCCACGTTGGAAGGAAGGGTCCAGGGCGTTGTGGTCCATGCCAGGAAGTAGGCGTCCTCGTCCTTCACCTTGAAGCGGACGATGGCGGAACGCTCTTTTACCGTCTTGTATCCCTGGGAAACCTCCTGCGCGGAAAGCGGGGTTCCGCAGCGGGGACAGTAGGGAACGATCTTAAATCCTTTATAGAGAAGCCCTTTGTTCCAGATCTCCTTTAACGCCCACCACTCGGACTCAATATAGTTGTCGTCATAGGTGACATAGGGATGCTCCATATCCGCCCAGAAACCTACAGTGGAAGAAAAATCCTCCCACATGCCCTTATATTTCCAGACGCTTTCCTTACATTCTTTGATGAAAGGCTCCATTCCGTAAGCTTCGATCTGCTCCTTGCCGTCCAGGCCAAGCTTCTTCTCCACTTCCAGTTCCACCGGCAGTCCGTGGGTATCCCAGCCCGCCTTACGGGGAACCATATATCCCTTCATGGTACGGTATCTGGGGATCATATCCTTGATAACACGGGTCAGCACATGGCCGATATGGGGTTTGCCGTTGGCCGTGGGCGGTCCGTCGTAGAAAGTGTAGGTTTCGCCTTCTTTGCGGTTCTCCATACTTTTCTCAAAAATATGGTTTTCTTTCCAGAACTGTTCGACCTTTTTTTCACGGTCAACAAAATTCAGATTCGTATCTACCTTCTGATACAAAGTAAACTCCTCCTTTTTCTCATTGTCATGAAAGCTGTGGATCGCTCCGTGCTCCGCACTCTCGCGCTCCTTCCCGTATTCGCAATCCGGCCTGTCGTCCTACTTGCTCATACGGGTCAGCCCGTCCAATGTCTGTGCATCTGCGTAAGCGAACTTACGCAGATGTACATCCGCTGTCCGGGGCTTTCATAGTAAAAAAAGCCCCCGTCCTGTAAAAGGACGAAGGCTGTATATACATTCGCACCACCTGTTACACTGTACGGGCATAATACGCCGATACATGTCCCCTCTAACGGCGGGAGAACCGTCTTCCCCTAATTCTTACGGTTCAGGAAAGAAACTCCGGAGTGATTTTCTGCCGGTGCTACTTGCGCCGGGCTTCCACCTGTCCCCGGCTCTCTGAAGCGTTCACTGTGCTTCCGGCGTACTGTCTCCATCACAGTTTCTGCATATTTCGCGTGCCGTTTTATTATAAGGTGTAAAAAAACCCTGTGTCAAGTATTTTTCAGGTATTTTCCCCGGTTTCCATGGAGAAACTGTAAAAATAGATTGTAACATCAGTCTGATATGGTATAATATCCGCAAAGCGGGTATTATACCTGCGCAAAGATGATAAATTCAGAAAGGCATATCTATGAAAATAAAGAAAAAAAATATTTTCAGGAGAGTATTCTGCGGTTTTATCGCGGCCGCTGTCCTGTTCTCGTCTTCTCCCGCCATGGCGGCTGAATACGAAGATTACTATGAAGAGGCGCCCATTGTTACCGCCACGCCCACGCCGGATCCGCACACAGAATATTATAATCAGGCTCCGGATACCGACAGCATCAAAGAGTGGCCGGCAGGTCCGAAGATAGAAGGCGAATCCGCTGTTCTCATGGATCTGACAACCGGGGCTGTTCTTTATTCCAAGAACGCCAGTAAAGCACAGTATCCTGCCAGCATCACCAAGATCATGACCACGCTCCTGGCCTGCGAACATCTGGATATGAACGGGAAGCTGGTCATGTCTGAAAGCGCGGCCTACGGCATAACCGAAAGCAACAGTTCCAGTATCTATGCGGACACCAACGAGGAGTTTACCATGGAACAGGTGCTGATGGCCGTTATGCTCCAGTCCGCAAACGAAATGACTCTCGCTGTGGCGGAGGAAACAAGCGGTTCCGTAAAAAAATTCGTGGAGCTTATGAATCAGAAAGCAAGGCAGCTGGGATGCACCAACACACATTTCAACAACCCAAACGGCCTTCCGGACGAACTTCACTATACCACTGCCTCCGATATGGCCAAAATCGCCCGCGCAGCCTGGCAGAATCCTTATTTCCGCAGATACACTACCAGGGATTATTATGAAATCCCGCCTACCAACCGGTTCCCCGAGACCCGTTATCTCCTCAATCATCATAAGATGATGGAGGGACAGCAGTACGCATATGAAGGCGTTCTGGGCGGCAAGACAGGATACACGGAAGCGGCGGGAAACACCCTTGTCACTTTTGCGAAACGGGATAATCTCTATCTCGTGGCTGTAGTTATGAAATCTGTAAACGGAGCCTATTCCGATACGGCCGCGCTTCTGGATTACGGATTTAATAATTTCACCCGGTCGGCAGTACCCTCTGGAGCAGAATCCATATCCGCCACCTATCTTCCGGCGGAGAAATATATCCTGAAAGACTACAGGAATTCCGTTCTGTTCAGCTCCATGAGCACGCCTTCCGTCACTCTCCCGAACGGCATCGGTATCGACCGCCTTTCATCCAGCCGCACCGTCAAAAAAAATCCGGCAGGTCTTCCCCTCCTGGAAACCTCCTATGTTTTTAACGGTCACCAGGTGGGAACTGCCAGACTTTACCAGAAGACTCTTCTTTCAGATCTTCTTTTGTGAAACAGTTTATTTTCTCTTTTTGCGGAGGGAATCCCTTTTGTTGCGGATTTCCTCCGCCTTTTTTTCATCTACATTTTTAATGGTTTTTACCGCGTAATAACTTCCCCCGTCTGTTTTTCGTATCCTGATCTTCCCCTTTACATATCCGTGCTCCGGACAAAGCGAAATGCTTTCATATACTCTGGAATTGTTGTTCATAAACCAGCGGAGTTTCCGCTTTGCCGGGAGACGGCACGCCGGGCAGCGGGTACTGGTCACTTCCCGGTCCTTCATGATTTTTTCTCTGTCTCTGAATTCTCTGGAAACATATTTATCATAAAACGGATAGGAAATATGGATTTCTTCTCTCTTTTTCCGGGGATTCTGATATACATCCACAGAAAAATACGGCCGTATCTCCTCCTCGTCCAGACGTCTGAATACTTCCGCCGTATATTCCGCGTCCTCCTCCGCCCGATGGAAACACCGGTCCTTTTTCAGCCCCAGAGTATCCACTGCATATTCCAGTCCGCGTCGCTGCTTCTTATGTTCATGGAACCAGCTGAAAAGTTTCTGCGCGTCATAATAATATACCGGTCCCGGCAGAAGGCAGAGCATATCATAATATTTCAGGTTCCTCTGGAGCTCCGTCAGATCCTGGTTCCCCCATGTACAGAATACATAGTCTGTCCCGCACCATTCCAGAAATTCTCTGGCAGCCTGGGGAAATGTCACTCCGTCCAGCAGATCCTTGTAATCTATGTGAGTCACTTCATGGATGCTGTCATGGATCCAGGTATACACCTGCGGCCGGATGATTCTGTGAAAAGAGTCCGTCTGTTGTCGATCACTGTTCAGTTTTACTGCTCCGATTTCTATGATCTCGAAAGGGATCCTCTGATTCTTGTCTTTTTTGCCCAGAGGGCTCTGATTCCATTCCAGATCAAACACAATATAATTCATAAGATATCTCTTTCTCTGTTTTTTCGGATACGGGATCACAGTCCGGAAGGATCAGCCTCAGCGGCGCTGACACTATACAGAGCTGTGATCAGATATTCCTGGAATTTCGCTGTATCCGCTTCTGTCAGGGCAAATACATTGGCCTCCGTCTCTTCATTCCGCCACCAGCGGAATCCTCCAAGAACGGCGCCTCGAGCCGGCCCCTCTGAGCAGTCCGCGTTCAGTATCTGAAAACCGCCCTTAAAAATCTCCGGATGGATCATGTACATCAGGGGCACCACGTCATGCATACTGGTTTCTCCCCGGTATTTGTCCGATGTATTCTCCAGGGAAAAGCCTGCCATATCCCCGCAGGCACGGGCCACCGGATGTCCGGACTGACACAGCTTGAGGATCTGTCCTCTGGTGAGAGTACATTTCTCCGTCACGTCCAGACCGCACATGATCAGTGGGACTCCCGCGTGGAGAACGATCTTCGCCGCCTCCGGATCTGTATAAAAATTAAATTCCGCCGCTTCCGTAACGTTGCCTCCGCTAAAAGATCCGCCCATAAACAGTATCTCTCTTATTTTTTCTTTTACTTCCGGAAAAAGCTTCAGCACCAGGGCAATGTTGGTCAGGGGGCCTGTGGCGGCGATATCCGCTTTTTCACCCTCCTTAAGTCCCATAAGGATCCTGCGGATAAAAAGAACCGCATTCTCGTCCACCGGATTCCCGGATGAACGGGGCAGCACACAGGCGCCGAGTCCGCTCTCTCCGTGGGTCTCCGGCGCATACTGGGATTTTTTAACCAGTGGTTCTCCCATACCCTTCGCCACCGGAACATCCATTCCATAAAAAGACAGGAGATCCAGGGCGTTTCTGGTCACTTTTTCTATATCCTGATTGCCGCTCACTGTCGTTACGGCAAGTATGTCAAATTCGTCTCTGTGAGCCGCGGCGTACGCCAGCATCAGCGCGTCGTCCACGCCCGGATCACAGTCTATGATCAGTTTTCTTTTTTCCATGGAAATATCTCCGTTTATATATCAATCCATATTTTTAATCTGCGTTCCGGAAAGTTATCCACATTTCCGGGACTTATCCGGATTTTAGTATAGCAGACCCTCAGTTGGCTTTCAACATGGTTTACAGGTCATTCCTTCGACTCTGCCAGAACCCCCGAGCGGAGCAGGTCTGTGAGAAGTTCTCTGGCTTCCCGCCGGATCTGCTCCAGAGGGGTTTTCTCGTTATGCGCTTCGTTTACGAATCCGAACATTCCGAAACAGACAAAGCCCGCGATCTTTTTGGGCGAATATTTCAGTTTTATCCTTTTTTTCAGATGAAGGGTATGCATCTCCACCGTTTCCAGGATGATGCTGTACATTCTGGAGGCAAGGTAGGGATTTTTTTCCGGATCCGTATGCTGAAAAAAGTCAAATCTGTCATAGTATACTTTCAAAATACTGTCCAGCATATTTACATAGCCCGCCGTCAGTTTCCCTCCCGGATTGTTCTCCTTCTGCCGCCTGTAATAATCTTCCGTCCCCACTGCCAGAAGGTCGTTGAAGATATCGTCCAGCAGGGCGTATTTATCGCTGTAATGGGAGTAAAATGTGATCCGGCTCACCTCCGCCCTGCGGCACAGCTCTGTAATGGAGATGTGTTCAAAATCCTCTTTATCCAGCATTTCTGTCATGGCTTTTTTCAGGCTTCGTTTCGTCTTCAGAATCCGTTTATCTTCCATAATCTAACATTTTCCTTTTTCTGTATAAATAACTTACATTTTTTTATTATTGTTAATTGTGGTTTCATCTGTATTTTGCTATAATTTTAACACCTGTTATAATAACGTACAATAAATTTTTATGCAGACAAATCAACAGGTCCTGAATTTGCAGGGACATATTGTATATTGAAGATAACATTCAGGAGGGATTACATGGCCAGCATTGCCATTATGACAGACAGCAACAGCGGCATCATGCCGTCAGAAGGAATACATTACGGAATACATGTGCTTCCCATGCCGGTGATCATCGACGGGGAAACCTACAGCGAAGGAATCGATATTTCTCTGGATGAGTTTTTCCGGCGGCAGGGAGAGGGAGCTGTGATCTCCACGTCCCAGCCGTCGCCGGGAGATGTTTCCGCCATGTGGGATGAACTTCTCGGCTCTCATGACGAAGTGGTGTTCATTCCCATGTCCTCCGGTCTCAGCAGCACCTGCCAGACGGCAATGCTGTTAGCTGAGGAGGAGCCTTATAAGGGCAGGGTCTTCGTGGCGGACAATCACAGGATCTCCGTCACCCAGGGAATCTCCGCTCTTGAGGCCCGGAATCTCGCCGACGCGGGAAAAAGCGCCGCCGAAATAAAACAGATCCTGGAAGCGGAAGCTCTGGACGCCACGATCTATATCGCGGTGGATACCCTTGAATATCTGAAAAAAGGCGGCCGGATCACCGCGGCCGCAGCCGCCCTTGGCACAGTTCTCAGAGTAAAACCCGTTCTCACTATCCAGGGAGGAAAACTGGAATCCTACGCCAAAGCCCGCGGCATGAAATCCGCCTTCCAGAGTATGCTGGACGCTCTGAAACACGATATCGACACCCGCCTCGCGCCTCTCCATAAAGCAGGGAAACTGAAAGTAGGCCTTGCCAATACTGCGATGGAACCGGAGAAACTGGAGGCGTTCAAAAAAGAGCTGACCGACAGCTTCCCGGATATGGAAATGGTTTATTTCCCACTGACTGCCAGCATCGGCACCCATGTTGGCCCTGGAGGGCTTGGCATCGGCGCTGTCCGAAGCGACGAACTGTAATAAAGTATATTTATAATAAACAGAAGACCTGTCATACCGGCTTATGTACTGCCGGCTGACAGGTCTTCTGTTTACCCTTAACTTTTTGTTGTAACAATATTTATAAGAGAAAGGAGATTATTACCACATTCCAAAGAACTCTTCGTATCCTGTATTATCTTCCGCCCCATTCTGCCAGTCTTCCAGGATACTCTGTTCCTCCTGAGCGGAATCCTGACTGTCGGCGGAATCTTCTTCATCCTTGCTGTCGTCTTCCCCCAGAGTTACCGTCACTGTCTTCTCTTTATAACCGTCGCCATCCATTACCTGAAGAGTTACCTCGATCTCTTCACCGGGCTCATAATACTGGAGAAGGTCTATCAGAGCCTCAATAGAACGTACTCTCTTGCCGTCGAATTCTGTAATGACATTGTTCTCTGCAATACCTGCGTCAGCTGCAGGACCGTCTTCCTCAACAGAAGCTACGAACACGCCTTCCGGAATGCCGTACATCTGGCCTTCCTCGCTTACTGTACTTCCGGTAATTCCCAGAACGCCATGATTCTCTACAACATCACGGGGAGTCTCGTTCATCAGATCTTCAAGTACATCTGACACATCGGAAATAGCGATGGCGTAGCCCATTCCTTCCACCTCTGTGGAAGCAAGTTTCGCGGAGTTGATGCCTACTACTTCGCCGTCCATATTCAGAAGCGCGCCGCCGCTGTTGCCGGGATTGATGGCCGCGTCTGTCTGGATCAGGTTCACACCGTCAGAGTCTTCGTCCGCCTGGCCGTTATCATCCAGCTGACGGTTCTTGGCGCTGACAATACCGGTCGTCACTGACTGGCCGTATCCCAGAGCGTTACCGATGGCAACTACCTGCTCGCCGATCTTCAGATCGTCGGAGCTTCCGATGGGCGCAACTGTGATCGCGTCCATGGTATCGTCGGAAATATCGTCCAGAGCAACGGATACAACCGCCAGGTCCCGATCCGCGTCGTAGCCCTTGGCTTCCGCCTCATATACCTCGCCGTCCGCGCAGGTAACAGAAACAGTATCCGCTCCTTCTATTACATGATAATTCGTCGCGATCAGAAGTTCGCTGTCATTCTTGCCGATGATGATACCGGAACCGCTTCCCTCAACCTCCTGCTGAGTGGTAAATCCGTTGCCGAATCCGAAGTATCCGTAATAATTCTGAACTTCCTCCACTGACTTGGTGGTGATGGATACGACGAATTTCATCGCCTCTTCCGCGATATCGGAAACGTCAAGGCTTCCTTTGGTCTCCGCGCTTCCGGAACTTCCCTCGTCCTTGCTGTCGGAAGAATCTCCGTCGGATTCCTTGTCGCTCTTGGTCTGCATAAGCTGCGCCCGGTTGTCTTCCTTCGTGGCAGCCACCACATCATTCTCATTCCATCCGGTGATCCTGCTTACGCCCTCATATGCGCCTGCCGCAAGTCCTCCAGCAAGCACCGCACAGATGGCGATTCCTGTCCCTCTCTTCACTGCGCGCTTTACTCTGCCTTTCTTCTTATTGTCTTTATCCTCTTTATTCTGCTGATCCATATTGTTCAGCTGTGTATTCATATCTTCCATGAAAAATCCCCTCCTTGGAAATCTCTGTTTTCTTTTTATGCCTCGAGTATAGGGAAAATTTGTGTTGACTTTGTGGGAAAATTGTGATGAAACTGTTAAATCTCCCCGTAACCGGGCAAGATATACTTTAACAGATATTACTTTACCACACAAGTCCCGCCAAAGGAGGTTTCCATGAACAGACGCCGGAAAATATGGATAGCGGTTCTTCTCTCCATCGCCATCATTTTAATCAGTTACAATTTGGGGTATTACCTTGCCGACTCCTGGCTGAACCGCCAGGAGATTTTTACTTTTCAGGTGTGGTTCCCGCTCACTCTACGGTAACTTTTACTTTTTCTGTGATTTCTTCCGTATCATAAGCTCCACTTCTACCACAGTTTTTACTCTTTCTGTGATTTCTTCCGTACCACCGGAGTAGCAGCCACAGTTCTGACAATCCATGCCAGATATTTTCGTTAAATTCCAGGTTTGCACAGAAAAATTCCGGATTTACACAGGAAGAATCCTGTAATTTCCTCTTCCATAGTATTTACGCCGCCCTCTGCCTGGTGTACAATACAGTCAGCATATAAAACATATTAACAGGAGGACACATTATGTTAGATAAAAAAGTATCAGAACTTTTAAACAACCAGATCAACAAAGAATTCTACTCCGCATATCTGTATCTGGACTTTTCCAATTATTATTATGACCAGGGTCTGGACGGCTTCGGCAACTGGTTTAAGGTTCAGGCGCAGGAGGAACGGGATCATGCCATGCTGTTTATCCAGTATATGCAGAACAACGGAGAAAAAATCGAGCTTAACGCCGTAGACAAACCGGATGTTGCGCTTACAGACGCAAAGACCGTCCTCGAAGAAACCTTAAAGCATGAGCAGTACGTAACATCTCTGATCCACAATATCTACGACGCGGCATATTCTGTAAAGGACTTCCGCACCATGCAGTTCCTTGACTGGTTTGTCAAAGAACAGGGCGAAGAGGAAAATAACGCCGACAACCTTATCAAGCGTTTTGAGCTTTTCGGCGATGACCCGAAGAGCCTTTATATGCTGGACAGTGAGCTGGGCGCACGGGTTTACGCCGCGCCTTCCCTCGTGTTATAAGCAGGATAAAGAAAAGTGTTTTCTATGTAAAAGGCGGGTGTAAAAAGTGCAGGTTCCTCATAACTGAGGGATCTGCACTTTACATTCTGTCACGCTACGCCCCGTTCTTCCAGCCAGTCCAGCAGGATCTTTTTGCCCTTCTTCTTTTCCCTTGCCATAAATCCGAACTGAAGAATCGTCAGCCCGGTGAAGAATACGGTAAGTACTGCCAGAACAAGAACAGATTTCCATATGCTTTCTCCTCCTGCGATAGTGCTGCGGAACGCGTCTACCGTATAGGTGAAGGGAAGATACCTATGGATCTTCGATACAAAAGAGGGAGAGATTTCTACCGGATAAGTGCCTGCGGAACCTGCAAGCTGCACTACCATAAAAATCAGCATCAGGAAACTTCCGACCTTTCCAAGAGCAACGTTAAAGAAGTACATGATCGAGGTAAAGGCAGCCGAGGCAAGGCAGGCAAAAAGGACGGTCTTTGTCATCTCCGCCGGAGTAAATCCGTCGATAAAATGAAGAAGCACGATCAAAAGTATCCCCTGAAGCAGGGCCACCGGATACAGCACAGAGGCTTTGGATGCCCACCATGCCGTACCGGATTTCAATTTTCCTTTATATTCTGTCAGCGGATACATCAGACAGAAGGCCAGACTGCCTACCCAGAGCCCCACAGACATCATATAAGGCGCCATAGCGTGACCGTTGTTTTCCACTGCCGTCATCTGAGTTTCTTTTTCCTGTACCGGAGAAGCAAACATCTCTGTCATATTCTTGTCCGCCTTTTTCTCCCTGATCTGCCCGGCGCCTTTTTCCAGACTGGACTGCAGCGTTTCAGAGCCGCTTCCAAGGTCTTTTATACCGCTTCCAAGCTCCTTTGATCCGTCATAAAGCTGTCCCGCTCCGTCGTGGATCTGTCCTGCCCCTTCAGAAAGCTTTGAGGCGCCGCTGTTCAGGGCCTGGCTGCTGCCCTCCAGTCTGGAAGTTCCGGTATAGAGAGCAGCCGTTCCCTGGGAAAGCTG
>CALWGI010000049.1 GCA_944380045.1 uncultured Blautia sp. | reverse complement strand
TCGTTGGCGTCATAGGTATATTCACAGAAGGCGCCTTTTTCGTCTCTGATCCTCATCAGACGATCCAGAAAGTCATAGTCCAGATAATAGGTTTTCCCTGATAGTTTCCGAACATATCGTATCCGAATCCATAGCGGAATCCGTTATGATCAAAAAAAAGGGAGATAAGCTGTCTGAAAAGACTGCTTTCTCCCTTTTTTATCTCCTGCCTGTAATTTCTGTGGCGCTAACTTTTATTCGTCAAATATGGTAACGATCTCTCCGTCCAGGATCCTGTTGGTATTCTTCACCGCGCAGAAATTTCCGCACATGCTGCAGGTGTCTTCCTTCTCCGGCTTCGCCTCGGCGCGGTAGCGTCTCGCTTTCTCAGGATCCATGCTGAGCCGGAACATCTCCTCCCAGTCAAGGCGCTTTCTGGCTTCGCTCATCTTATAATCCCACTCTGCGGCACCGGGAACTCCCCTGGCAATATCTGCAGCATGGGCCGCGATCTTCGCCGCAACGATTCCTTCCCGGACGTCCGCTGCATTGGGAAGGCGGAGATGCTCCGCCGGAGTCACATAGCAGAGGAAAGAAGCTCCTGCCGCCGCCGCAATAGCTCCGCCGATAGCGGATGTGATATGGTCATATCCCGGCGCAACGTCTGTCACGATAGGACCCAGCACGTAAAAGGGCGCGCCGTGGCACAGTGTTTTCTGGATCTCCATATTGGCGGCGATCTGGTTCAGAGGCATATGGCCCGGTCCTTCGATCATTACCTGAACATCTTTCGCCCAGGCGCGCTTCGTCAGTTCGCCAAGAGTGATCAGTTCCTCGATCTGCGCGGTATCGGTAGCGTCCGCCAGACAGCCCGGACGGCAGGCGTCTCCCAGGCTCAGCGTGATATCATACTCTCTGCAGATATCCAGGATTTCGTCAAAATGCTCATAGAAGGGGTTCTCTTTCCCTGTCATTTCCATCCAGGCAAACATGATGGAACCGCCTCTGGATACAATATTCATAAGACGCTTATTATTCTTGAAGCGTTCTGCCGTAGCCCGGTTCATGCCGCAGTGGATCGTCATGAAATCCACTCCGTCTTCCGCGTGCATCCGCACAATGTCGATCCATTCCTCTGAGGTGATCTTCCCCAGAGCTTTATGATAATAAACCACCGCGTCATAGATGGGAACCGTGCCGATCATGGCCGGACATTCCGCCGTCAGCTTCCGGCGGAAACTTCTGGTGTCGCCATAGGAACTGAGATCCATAATAGCCTCCGCTCCCATTTCCACTGCGGAGCGAACCTTCTCATATTCCATGTCCACATCTTTCCAGTCGCGGGAAACGCCCAGATTCACATTGATCTTTGTCTTCAGCTTCGCTCCCACCCCGCTGGGGCTTAAACTCTTATGGTTTCTGTTGCACGGAATGATCGCCTCGCCTTTTGCGATCAGTTCTCTCAGCGCCTCCGCGTCATAGTGTTCCTTCTCTGCCACGATTTTCATCTGCGGTGTGACAATCCCCTGACGGGCCGCGTCCATTTGTGTTGTGTAGTTTGTCATTTTTCCTCCCTGCCCTGCACTATCGGGCCAAAATGAACTGCGCCGACTGCTTCTGCAGTGACTTGCACCTGCGCATATCCTTAAGTTACTAAGTTACATTTTCGTCAGAGAGTGGTGCCCCCGGTCTGACTTTAAAGACCTGTAAAGTCGAAGAGCGTTTTCATTTAGCAGAGAAGAATTTTCCTGTTAAATAAAAAAGACTGCGGCATACCAACGGTATACTGCAGTCTGCGCAGACTTCATGCATATGTTCCCTACGTTGGCATTATCCAAATCAGGTTTGCGGGTCAAAGCGATACAGCTTACTCTCAGCCTGTTTCCACAAGCTCCCCGTTTGCTTGATCCTGTTTTACAGATCCTTTTGTTCTCCCGCGTTAAATGCGGAAGTATTATAACATTTTCATTCTATCACGATTCACGCCAGGACACAAGGAAAAACCCGCTGCCAGCGTTTCTTACCCTACATCCTGAATTTCTTCCGGAACTCCTTCACTGTATTCTTCTTCTGGAAAATGAACAATCCCGCCAGCACCAGGAAACTAATACCGGAACAGATCACGGAAGGATACCTGAACCGGACGATCCCCGTCCATACAAGAATAATGGGAATACAGCCGGCGATGGTCGCCTGGATCAGATAAAACAGATATTCCTCTGTTTCCAGACGGCTGACCTTCGCGATCACCGGCACGGAACCCAGAACAGCCATGGCGCCGAAAGGCAGGACGAAATCTACCGACCAGCCTCTCCACCCGGTAAAAACATCCCACAGAACCGCGATCACGGTTATGATCAGAAGCTGCCACATCTCATTTTTCAGGATATTCCTCCGCTTCGTATAGGCCACCATCACTACAAGCCAGGCGCACAGACATCCCGCGGCGGCAAACCAGAACCAGTTCAGGGTATCCAGAGTCATGTAATTGATCATTCCGCAGATCACCGCCACTGCGACGCAGAGAAAAGTAAATACCTGTACCAGCTTCCTGCTTTCCTGGCTGTATTCGCTTCCGCACCCGGGAAAGTCGTTTCTTTCCTCCCTGCAGGGGATCTCTTCCTTTTCCAGTATCCTGAGGAAATTTCTCTGGATGCTGTCGTCCGGGATCTTGGAGGTAAGGCCGAGAAGAAGTTCCTCCCCATAGGAGCAGGAACAGAGCTGCATGGCGTCTGTGCTGGCAAAAAGCCCGAATCTTTCTATATAGTTCCGGTATTCTTCCGGCAGCCGTATCACGCCTACATTGGAATACACAGAAGTAATACTCCTGCTGCCCAGTTCGGCGCCCAGCATAAGGAAATACCGCTTCACCTCCAGAGGCACCGCGCGGATGAGAGGATTTTTTTCCAGCCTCACGTATCCGCTCATATGCTCCGCGATCTTCTCTTTTACCAGCTCTGTCTCGAACTGCTTCTTCACTTCATCCAGCACGTCTCTGAACGTACTCTTCTCCGAAAAAGTATATCCCACTTCGATCCAGCCGAAGAAATTTCCCATAGACTGAGAAGGGAAAAAATTCCTCAGATTCACCGGAACCATCAGCGTCACCGGTTTTTTCTGCCTGCTTCTGGGAATCTCCTCATGAATGGCGCAGATCAGCACGGCGGAAAGAAACGCGGTAATAGAAGCTCCGTAAGAACGGGCTTTCGCCAGGATTTCTTTCACGGGTATGGATATCTCCAGGATCTGCATATCGTCATGGGGCAGTTTTTCCCCCTTCAGGCGTACTGCGGGAGGATTCTTTTTCTTTTTTCCCTGAGTCTCGGAAGAATAATACTGAGAAAAGCTGTCTTCTTCCTGATCCCCCGGAGTGATCTCTTCTTTTTCCGGGATCCGGGGGATCCCGTCATCCGGATGCGCCAGGATCAGATAATTCTGCACAAGCTCCAGAAGAAAATTCATGGCGCCCGTTCCGTCGGTCAGCGCGTGGAACACTTCGAAATTGATCCTGTTCTCATAGTATGTAACTTCAAACAGCAGAGATTTTTTGTCAGGGATATACAGCCGGCTGCAGGGAGGTTTTTTCTCTTCCGCCGCCAATGGCCTGATATCTCTCCGCTCCAGATAGAACCAGAACAGGCCCTTCCTGAGAACCGCCTGAAACAGAGGGTATTTCTCCATTGTCTGATCCAGGGCAGACTGAAGGATCTCCGGCTGTACCGGTTCTTTCAGTTCACAGTAAAACCGGAAAACCCTTGTATCGTTCTTCCCGGTCACAAGAGGAAAGGCCAGGGCCGCATTATCCAGTTTTCTCCATTTAGAATATCTTTTTTCCACTTTACCCAGCATCCTTCTCTGTTATGTCAGCATTGTTTCTATACACTGTTGTTTTCCAGAAATCCATTAATATAGCCAAAGCTCTCTCTCACATGGAGGAACTGTATTCCCAGGGCAAAATACCCGTGGAGGGCGTCCGGGATCCGGTGGATCTCCACCTGGTTCCCTGCTTCCTTGAGTCGTCTTCCGTATTCTTCTCCCTCATCCCGCAGCGGGTCGAATTCCGCCGTCAGTATCAGTGTCCGGGGCATACCGCCAAGATTTTTTTCCATGAGAGGGGCGAAGAGAGGATTTAAAAGATCCCCGTCGCCGCCCTTATAAAGTTCTATATAATCCTGCATTTTCACCGCTGTCAGAAGGTAGCCCTCCCCGTTCTCCCGCACGGAAGCGAAGGGGGATTCTTCTGTATAACAGTTATACAGGGCAGGATAGATAAGGATCTGTCTTTCTATCCTGAAATCTTTCGTATTTCTGGCTTTCAGCGCCACCGCCGCCGCCAGATTGCCCCCCGCGCTGTCTCCCATGACGGTGATCTTTTCCGGATCCGTATGGAGAATAGAGCGGTTGGTATACAGCGCCTTTGCCGCGGCGTAGCAGTCCTCAAGAGGAACGGGAAAAGGATGTTCCGGCGCCCGGCGGTATTCCACCGAAGCCACCACCTGGCCGGTAGACTGCGACATTCTGGCGCATACCCGGTCGTAGGTCTCCACGCTCTCTGTGACCCATCCTCCGCCGTGGAAGAAAAGGATCACCGGAAGCGCCGCTCCCTCTGACAGGCCTTCTTTCATCATTTCCTCCGAGGGAAAATACAGGCGTACCGGTACTTCATAATCCTTATTATACACCTTTGTATCCAGTTTTTTCCAGAATATCCGCATTACGTCCAGTTTCTTCAGATCCGCCAGTTTCCTGGACGCCTCCACCTCTATATTTCCATAGGACAGGGCGTGCAGTATCGTGCGCATGGTTTTTGAAATCAAACTAAGTCTCCTTGTATATTTATGTCAGCTGATCTGCCATCTGACGTGGCTTCCCGTCTCGTCTTTCGTGACGATCAGCTGGTCCTCGATCTCCTGTTTCAGTTCCGTCACATGGGATATGATCCCGATGAGACGGGATCCCTCCGCCATTCGCAGAAGGACCTTTACCGCCTGGTTCCTGGAATGTTCGTCCAGAGAGCCGAACCCCTCGTCAATGAACATCATATCCAGATGGATCGCCGCAGAGCTCTGGCGGATCTGATCCGCCATCCCAAGGGCAAGGGAGAGGGCCGCCATGAAGGACTCTCCGCCGGACAGGGTACGGACTTCCCGTTCCTTCCCGGTTACATTGGAATAGACCATAAGATCCAGCCCCCTGTTTTTCCCTTCGCCGGCTTTCTCAAGACCATACATCCGAAGCTCGAACTGGCCCGCCGACATTTCCCGGAACCGCCTGTTGGCCGCCCGCAGGATCCGCTCCAGATAATATCTCTGCACATAAGTCTCCAGATCCATTCGGGAACCGCTGACGTTTCCGGAGACCATGCGGTAGAGCGCATCCAGTCTTCCATGTTCCGAGACAGCCTGCCGCCGTTCTTCCATCCTGGGCCGCAGGGACTGATAAACTTCTTCGTTGTCTTTTCTGAGAGTCCGGATCATTGTTCTGGCTCTTTCCGCAGCTTCCAGACGTTCCTCTGCCTGCTCCGCTTCTCTCTCCAGTTTCTCCCGGTCCGGCGTCTTCCTGTTCCCGATGGCTTCTCTCATGGAATCCCGAAGATCCGCGGCGGCTTTCCGGCTGCTTCTGTAGCTTCCGGTCTCCTCTCGGAGCCTTTCCACCGATTCTTCTCTGTATGTTTCTGTAAGAAGGCGCCACCGGGATTCCTCCAGGCCCCTTCCCGTCATTGCAGCCTGATACTCCGCGGTTTTTTCCGCAAGTTTCTCCTCCATGCCGGGCAGGTCCTCCAGGTATCCGGCGATCCGCGTCTCTGTCTCCCGCGTTTTTTCCTTTAATTCTCCTGCTTCTTTTTCTGCCTTTTCGTAAGCTTCCCAGGCACGGTCTTTCCCGGATTCCGCCTCCTGCTTCTGCCTCTGCGCCTCTTCCCTGGAAGAAAATTCCACAGAATCCGAAAGGCTCTTAAGCTCCGCCTCTGCCGCCGCCAGTTCCCGCTCCGCCTTTCGCGCCGCGTCGCCGGCAGACGACAGAATATCTTCCTGTTCTTTTTTCTTTTCTTCCAGTTTCCGGAGATCCTTCCGAAGTTTCTCCAGAAGTTCCGCCTCCTTTTGGCACTCTCTCTTTTCTTCCTCAGCGGAAAGCGCCCACCGGCACAGCGCGGCTTCTGTCTGCTCCCGGTCCGCGTTGTCCGGCAGTCCGGGAATCATTTCCCGCGTCTTTTCCAGAAGACGGCTCCATTTTTCACGGCAGTCCTCTTCCTTCGCCTGCGCCAGCGACAGATCCGCCTTCGCTTCCGCGGCCAGCTCTTCCTGTTTTTTCTGAAGTTCTTCTTTCTGCCGCCCGCATTCATCCAGCTTTTCTTCCGAGATATCCCCGTACCGTTCTTCCCAGCCGCAGGGAGAGGGATGTTCCAGAGATCCGCAGACAGGGCAGGGTTTCCCCTTTTCCAGCGTCCGCGCCAGCAGTCCCGCCTGGGCGTCCAGGAAAAGCAGCCTCATCTTTTCATATCTGTCCCTCGCCTCCTCATAACGGTCTCTTGCGGCAAGGTATTTCTCCTGTGATTTCTCCGCCGCCTTCCGGGGTGTTTCCGCCGTCTGCGACGCTTCACTGAATGCGTCCATCTCCCGCATCAGGATCTGCGCCTCCCGCCTTTTCTCTTCCCCGGCAGCCAGACGGCCGGGAGCGTCCGCAAGATTTTTCTCTTCTTCCTTCCAGGCTTCTTCCCGCGCCTTCAGCTCCTCCTGCTTTTTCTTCGCCGCGCTTTCCTCCTCCTTCGCGTCGTGAAACAGTTTCTTACAGGATTCCGCCTTTTTCTCCGCTTCCTGTATCTTTGCGAATAACTGGACCGCCGCGTCTGTCCGCTCGGATATCCTGGAAAACCTCTCCTGCTCCTGTTCCAGGATTTTGCGGGCTTCTCCCATATCCTCCAGGGCCCTTTTCTCTCTGTCCCTGAGACCGGGAAGCTGCGCCCGGTTCTCCTTCAGGGATCTTCGGATCTTATCTGTATCGTCGGAAGTTTCCCGCATCCATTGATATTTTTTCTGTATTTCAAAAGCGCCGGAAAGCTCCTCCGCCAGTTTTTCTTTTTCCCGGATCTCTTCCGCCCGGTCCTCGCAGTCTTTCAGAGTCTTTTCCGCCTCCTCCAGTTTCCGGTACAGTTTTTCCAGATTCCCGGCTTCTGTCAGAGCGTCTCTTTTTTCATCTCTTGCGCCCGAAGCTTTTTTGTATTCGCTGTCTGCTCTTTTCTCTTCTTTTTTCAGAGTTTCAATAAGCGCGCCCAGCTCCTCCATGAATTCTCCGGCCCGGGAGAGATCTCCCTTGTGCATCTGGTCTGTAAGTTCTTCGATCTCGTTCCTTCGTTCATAGTCCTCAGGGATCTTCACCCGGCCGGTTTCCGTCTGGCACTGCGTCTTCAGAACGCCAAGGTCTCTTTCTTTTTCTCTTTTCCTCTCTGCCAGCTCGTTCACGATATCCTGATACAGTCCGGTGTTGAACAGCTTTCGGAAAATCTCTTTTTTCACGTCGGATTTTGCCCGGAGAAGTTCCATGAATTCCCCCTGGGCGATCATGGCCACCTGCATGAACTGGTTTTTGGTAAGGCCCACGATCTCCCGCAGCTTTCCATCCGTCTCCTTTGAGGGATACTCCGTTCCGTCAGGCATGGTAAGCGAAACAGAACCGGAGACCTCCCGGGTTTTTCCGGTTCCTTTGTCCGCTCCCCTGGTGATCGGTTTCAGATGCCGTGGCGTCCTGCGGACGGTGTAAATCTCTCCGTCCCCTTCGGAAAAAACAAGCTCCACAAAAGGTTCCCTGCCATAGTCCGTATACTGGCTCTGAAGAAGGATTCCCTCTTTTTTGTTGGCTGAGGAACTGGCTTCCCCGTACAGCGCGAAAACGATGGCGTCAAAAATCGTCGTTTTGCCCGCCCCTGTATCTCCTGTGATCAGGAAGAGATTCTGATCCGGCTTCGCAAAATCCACCGTCGTCTCCTCCCCGTAGGAACCGAAAGCCTGCATGGTCAGTTTCAGCGGCCGCATCTTACTTCACCTCCTGAACTGTATGGATCACATCGAGAAGAATTTCTTTTTCTTCTTCATCCAGATCGTTAAAAAAGGAACAGCAGAGAGCGAAGGGATCTTTCAGATCTTCCTCCGCAGCCGTTTCTTCCCTGTATTCCGCTTTTCGCTCCGTCTCCCTCCGGATCTCCAGCAGATTGGGAAACGCATGGCGCATTCTGTCCTGCATGTCGATCACGTCCAGATCCACTCTGTCCGTAAGAACGGCGGACACATAATCCCCGCATCCCTGATCCAGCACTTCTTTCAGACTTCCCCGGATCACCCGGATCCGGCGCAGCGGTTCCAGCGGAAGGACGGAAATCTTTACTTCGGTTCCTTTTTCTCCCAGTTCCGCCAGAATGATCCCCTTCTGCTGCCCCGCTTCGCTGACTGAGCAGGCCAGAGGCGTCCCGCAGTAGCGGTAGCAGTCTTTTCCCACCTTCATGGGCTTGTGGATATGCCCCAGAGCCCCGTAATCAAACGCCTCCAGTATATCTCCGGATACCTGGTCGATATTCCCCACAGTCCGGATCTCCGAGTCCATGCGCTCCACATCCTCCGGATTTTTTCCCGCCGGAAGATAAAACTGATGGCTCACAAGTACGTTTCTCTGCAGCGGATCGATATTTTCCCGCCCGATCAGCCGCCGCACTGTATCGCTGTAGGAAAGATTGTTTCCGTTTTCATCCGTGCCGGTGATCATCTTCACCATGGACGGCTTCACGAAAGGAAGAAGGTAGAAGTTCACTTTCCCGAACCGGTCTTCCAGCGTCACCTTTTCGATATATTCATCCTCTCTCTGGGGAGGCAGCCCCACCATGTAGAGATTCTGCCGGGAGAGAATATTCCGGAAACAGTTCACCCTGGGGGCGCTGTCATGGTTTCCGCTGATCATCATAACCGTCCCTTCCGGAACAGCAGCCGCAAGGTCCGCGATAAAATGATCGAACACCTCCACCGCCTCTGCGGAGGGAACCGCCTTGTCATAAATGTCTCCCGCGATCACAACCGCGTCCGGCTGTATCTCCGCCGCTTTTTCCACGATCTGATGGAGGATATATTCCTGATCCTCGCGGAGATCGCGGTTCATTAACTTCAGACCGATATGAAGGTCTGACAGATGAAATATTTTCATGCTTTTAAAATCCTCATTTCTCCTGCAGGCAGCTCAGCGCCGCGCCGCAGGCCGCTTCTTCCTGATACGGGGAAAGTACCGGTTTTTTGTGAAAAACCTTCTCGAAGGCTTCCAGCAGATGCCGGTTTTTCCGGAATCCGTTCCCCGACGCCGTCATAACAGTTGTCTCCGTATTGATCCACGGCTTCATCTCGCAGTACATATCGTACAGCTCCTGCGCCATACCCTCCAGAACTCCCCGGATCAGCGCGGCGGGTGTAAAATTCTCCTCACGGATCCCTTCAATGCTTCCCAAAAGGCCGGGGTCTGTCCTGGTCCCCTGGAAGGTTGTCCTTACCTGCAGCTTATCTTCCCCCTGGGCGGTTCTCAGGATTTTGTCCATGATATCATACTGCGCCCGGTCTTCCATCCCCGCCGCTTCGGCGTACAGGCGGAAGAATTTTTCCAGAACCGCATAGGCTCTTCCGCCGCAGAGAGACGATCCCGCCAGCAGATAAGTCCCGTCCAGGAACGGTCTCGTCTCAATCCCGGGTATCCGGATCATCCTGTCCGTCACCACAGAGATCTGCCCTCCGGTTCCCATATTGACCAGAATGCTCCCCGGCTCTTTTCCCGCCGCCCCGAGAACGCTCGCCTGATTATCGCCGATAGCCGCATACACAGGCACACCCCGGAATTCTCCCAGGACCGCCGCCCTGTCCGTGATCTCCGGCGCCATACTGCATTCCATTCCCAGCGCCTCCAGAAGATCTGTTTTGAACTGTTTCCGCTCCAGATCATAAAATCCCAGGCTGGCAGCCATACTGCTGTGGATCAGCGGGCGTTTCCGCCCTGTAAGCTTCATTCCCAGATAATCTGCTATCGTACAGAGGAACGCCGCTTTTTCAGGGACCAGATTTTCCATCCGGTTATAAAAATGCGTCACCCACCCGTAGCCTGTATACGTTTTTTCTCCTGTTTTTTCATAAATCAGCTCCACCGGGGATTTTCCGCCGGCCAGGGGCTGGTTTCCCCTGCCGTCCTGCCAGGTAAACAGAGGACTGACCGCGTTTCCCTCCTGATCCACATACAGGATCCCGTGCATCTGCCCCGTAAGGCCGATCCCCCCGACGTCTTGATATTCCGAAAGGATTCTCTCTGTCTCTTCCAGCACTTTACGCCGGATCACTTCCGCGTCCTGCAGTCGTGCCCACGGCTCTGCCGTTTTGATAAAACTGTCGTTGCCGACGGTTACAGCCTTGACCTGTTCTCCGCTTTCCCCGTCCAGGACCGACAGACTGACGGATGTGGTTCCGATATCAATTCCCAGTACTTTCATCATACGCTCCATCCCCGTTCTCTGGTTTTCACGCTCTTTTTCCGCTTTGCCGGAATATTTTTATTGTACTATGTTCCCGGTCCGTTTTCAATCTTTCCTGTTCTGCTTGACGCAGGGTGTTTTTGACTTTAATATCATATTATAATTCTCTGCACGGAAGTGAGGAATCATATGAAAAAAGAAAATACCTCCACCGCTTTTCTGGATGTTCTCCGCTGGAGCGCCACCGCCATGGTGGTCCTGCTCCATGTGGTTTCCGGCGTTACCGCCATACTGTCCGCGGAAATGACTCCCGATCAGCGGGCCGTTTACTATACCCTGAAAGCGCTCATGACAGCCGGGGTTCCCCTTTTTCTCATGATCTCCGGAGCTCTTCTTCTGAACCCGGAAAAAGAGATAACTGTAAAAAGATTATTTACACATTATTTAAGAAGGATCCTTCTTGCCCTTCTGCTTTTCGGAACCGTATTCGCGGTTATCGAGCTGGCCGTTACAGAAGGCGGGTTCTCTCCGGGTATGCTGTGGCAGGGATTCCTCAATACCCTGAGCGGCAGAAGCTGGGCGCATATGTGGTATCTGTACGAACTGGCGGGTCTGTACCTGGCGGCGCCTCTTCTGCGGATCCTGATAAAAAACGCTTCCCGAAAAGTTCTGGAATACGGCCTGATCCTGGGATTTATCTTCAGCAGCCTTATTCCATTCTTCGAACAGGTCAGCGGATTTGATCTGGGCTTTACTTATCCTTTTTCAGGCATCTATCTGCTGTACTTCATTGCCGGATATTATCTGCTGAAATATGTAAAAATAACTCCGCGTTTTTCCGCCGTGGCGGCGATACTGACAGCTGTATTCCTGATTGCCGATATGAGTTTTCTGAAGCTTTTCACCGTATCCTATGATTCGCCTTTTATCGTCCTGCTGTCGGCCTGCCTGTTTCTCACCGCCTCCGGCAGCGGCGTCAGCGTATCCCGGATGTCGGCGCACCGGAATCTGTGTTTCGGCATTTATCTGGTGCATCCGGTATTTCTGAATTTCTTTTATAAGTTTCTGGATACCACGCCCCTGGATCTGGGGTACGCGGGCATCCCTCTCTTCTGGGCCGGGACCTTCTTCTGCTCCTGCCTGGTCTCCTGGATCATGCAGAAAATCCCGCCGCTTAAGAAATATGTGGTATAGACGCCGCATTAATACAAAATACATTTCTTCCCTGAAATAAAAGCAAATCTGCCCGGACATCGATCCGGGCAGATTTTTTAATCATATTTCTCTAAAAACAGAAATCTTTTAATTTTTCTTTCTTTTCAGAATAACGGCTCCTGCTGCAGCCATACTCAGCAGCATCACGGCGATATATAACAGCGGCTGAGAAGAATCTGCCGTGTCAACCGCTCTGGTCTGCGTTCCTGTCGCAGCCGTACCGGATGTGCCGTTGTCAGACGTATCTTTATCCGGTGTCTGTGTAATCGTTGTCTCCGGATCGGATGTTCCTGCAGGGTCTGCATCTTTTTCAAAAACGGCATTAATTATCGCGTCCGCAGAAACATTTTCAAAAGTATATTCATCCGCCTCTGACAAAGTTATTTCCTGTTCATTCACATAAACCGCCTGAATATGGTATCCGTTGTCAGGCAGGATCGTAAACGTCTGGCTTCCGCCTTCTCTTACCATAACTTCACCTTCCGGCGAGATACTTCCATTGGCGCCTGCAGTCGCTGTGATCGTATAATACCGGACAATCGACACAGTAATGCTTCTCTGTCCGATATATTTTCCGAGAAATTCTACTGTGATTTCTTTTTCTCCCGGCGAAGTCATATCCTCCGGGAAAATAATCCTGTAATCGGTTCCCTCTGTAAGAGCGCTGCCCTGATAACTTACGGTGATCTCCGGCTGCCATTCCTTTCCGTCATAGACATGCTCCGGTTCACTTGCCGATATACTCACGTCGCCGTCTTCACTCAGATTCCGGCGGAGAGTGAGGTCGTTGTATCCCGCTTCCAGAAGCGCAACATACGCATTAACGATATCCTGATCTTTCAGAACCTGCTGCTGATAAACATTTAAAAATTCAAGTCTTGCCTTCAGGGTATCCAGAGCGCTGTCGGCAACATACTGCTCCAGACTGCCGATTTTTTCGACTATTGCGTTTAATTCTGTAAGGTCCGCGGGATATGACTGAAAATCATAATGGATTTCTATATCCTCCGCAAGATTCATTGTCAGCGTCCACTGTTCGTCGCTGGTCTGTGTCAGAGTTCCCGGGATCTCTTCCCCGGTTCCCTTTCGCACCGCCTTTAAAGAAGATATCTTTGCATATCCTTTCCAGTCCGGATCCAGATCTACCGTGGCGGTAAGCGTCCCTTCTTCGAAATAACGGATACCGCCCTGTTCGCTTTCCTCACCAGTAAGTTTGAGCGTTCCTCTTTCATCCGAGGTATGTCCGTTTCCGGGAACAGTCTGTACCTGATAATATTTCCCCGCGCGCAGAGAAATCTCCAGTGTGATATTGCCGGAATACGCCGCGTGGGTGATGGTCACTATCGTGGAATCTCCATCCTGGGAATACTGGTAATCCTTTGCCGGCAGACTGCTACTCGACGTCATACCGTTGCTGTATTTGATCGTATAGGAAACCTTATCCAGGAGACTGTTTTTGGGAAGTTTGAATTTCAGGGTAAAATCACGTCCCGACGTCATAGTATCCGGGCATTCCAGAACCTCCACACCCGCAGGAATATTTTCCTCAGGAAGCGTTACGGTGTATATGACAGGCTCTTTGACGGTGACCTCCCGCGCCGCGCTTGGTGCATGCGTCTCTGTTTCCCGGGTGCGGACGTAATATTTTCCTGCTTTCAGCCCGGTTATTTCCGAAGCTCCCTCGCCAACCGGATGATATTCCGCCCCGCTGTTCTTTTCATCCTCAGAACGGTATTCATACAGTTTACTGGTATCCAGCCCCTGAATCTTTCCGTCTGAGCCTCCGACAGAAGACGGGCTCACCCCCTTGAGGTTCTGAGGCGCAAGAGGCTCAGGCTTCTCCCTCATTACAATGATCTTATAATAAGTTTCCTTTGTTCCGTCGCTGGATCTTACACACAGATCCCAGACACTTTCACCATACGGCAGGTCTGCCGTCATCGTTTTTGTATAGGAAGCTCCTTTCCACAGAATAACCGCCTGGGAGTTAACCGTTCTGACCGTTATATTCTTGCCAAACGGATCGGTTGTCACCGACC
>CALWGI010000048.1 GCA_944380045.1 uncultured Blautia sp. | reverse complement strand
CGGGACAGTTTTTTCTTTTCCTGATTTCTTTCCCTGTTCCTGGCAGTAAAATATTCTGTATCCGCCAGTACGATAATCTTATCATCCCTGTATGCTTTCTGTGCGTTCATCATTTCGTATTCCTCCCCTTGTATCGAACATTTATTCCGAACATTTTTTCTTATTGATTCAGATTATAGCATACTATTTGTCCAATAAAACGGGATAAGAATAATTTTATCGAAACTTTGTTCGCAGAACATATTTTCTGATCATTTTTTATTTTCCGGAATGATGATCTTTTCCACTTTCCACGAACCATTATCCACGGTCATGACCGCCATGGTGATCTCCTGATCGAACCTGCGTCTGCCGCAGCTCCCCGGATTCAGCCACAGCCGCCCGTCGATCATTTTCTCGAAATATTTATGGGTATGGCCGAACACCACCACCTGCGCCCCGCCCAGTTCCCAGGCAACGTCTTTTTTGTTATGAGTCATAAAAAATTCCACGCCCTCTATGGTAAAACGCAGCGTCTTCGCCAGGCCCTCGGCCCATTCCCTGTCGTTATTGCCCCTGACTGCGTAAATAGACGCCATGGGACGGAGCTGATCCAGGATTTCCGGTTTGTTGATGTCCCCGCCGTGAAGGATACAGTCGCAGTTTTTCAGTATTTCCATGACCTCCGGACGGAGGAGTCCGTGCGTATCCGATATGATCCCCAGTTTCTTTGCCATTGAAGACCTCCTCTTCTCAGTGTACAAAAGGCGGCGCGAAAACGGCCGCCTTCTTCAGATATTCTTTTTGCAGACGTCGCTCAGACAGCATTTATCACAGTGGGGCGCCGTCCTTGCCGTACAGACGTCTCTTCCGTGATATACGAGACGGTGGCAGAGGTCGCTGCCCTCCTCCGGCGGAATGATCTTCCACAGAGCCATCTCCACTTTCTTCGGTTCTTTGATATTATCCACCAGTCCGATCCGGTTGCAGAGGCGGATACAGTGGGTGTCTGTCACTATGGCCGGCTTTCCGAACACATCACCCATGATCAGGTTGGCGCTTTTGCGCCCCACACCCGGAAGTTTCAGAAGCTCCTCAAAAGTTTCCGGTATATTGTCGTTGTACTGCTCATGCAGGATCCGCATACAGGCGCTGATATCCCTGGCCTTGCTTTTTCCCAGGCCGCAGGGCTTTACGATGGCCTCGATCTCCTCCGGCTCCGCTTCGGCCAGAGATTTCACATCCGGATATTTCGCGTAAAGATCCTCAACCACTATGTTTACTCTTGCATCCGTACACTGGGCCGCAAGCCGGACGCTGACCAGGAGCTTCCACGCCTGATCGTAGTCCAGAGTGCATCCCGCGTCCGGATATTCCTCTTTCAGTCTCCGGATCACCTCCAGAGCACGTTGTTTCTTTGTCATATTTTCCCTTTCTCTCCGATTATGTATTACGCCGTTTTGCAGACGTCCACCCATTCCCTGAAGCGGGAATATTTTTCCAGTTCGGGTATTGTCAGTTCAATGGCGCTGTTGGCGCTTCCGCATGCGGGAAACACTGTCTCGAACCGCTTCAGAGACTCATCCAGATAGACCTCCACGCCTTCCTTCACCGCGAAGGGACACACCCCTCCCACCGCGTGACCGGTCAGCTCCTCCGCCTCCTCAAAAGCGAGCATCTTCGCCTTTTTGCCGAATTTGTCCTTATATTTCCGGTTATCGATCCTGGCGTCTCCTGCCGCCACGATCAGAACCACTCTGTCGTCCACATGAAAAGAAAGGGTCTTGGCGATCCTGCATCCGTCGCAGTGAAGCGCCTGAGCGGCAAGCTCCACTGTCGCGCTGGAAACATCAAATTCCTGTATGCGGTCCGCAATCCCCTCTTTTGCAAAATATTCCCTTACTCTCTCAACTGACATGATCTGCTTTCCTCTTTTCTACTGTTATTGTACACGGACGCCGCGCTTATTTTGTCCCGAAGATCCTGTCGCCCGCGTCTCCGAGCCCTGGACAGATATAGGCCGCCTCATTCAGCTCCCTGTCCAGATGGCCCACATAAATCTGTACGTCCGGATGCGCCTCATGAAGCCGCTTCAGCCCTTCGGGAGCTGCGATGATAAACATGCATTTAATGCTTTTGCCGCCGTGCTGTTTGATAAAATCAACCGCCGCCACCGCGGATCCTCCTGTGGCAAGCATGGGATCTGTCACTACGATCAGTCTCTGATCAATTGGATCCGGCAGCTTGCAGTAATATTCATGGGGCTCATGAGTCACCGGATCACGGTACAGGCCGATATGGCCGATCCTGGCGGACGGCACCAGCGTGGTGATCCCGTTCACCATTCCAAGCCCGGCCCGCAGCACCGGTACCACGGCCAGTTTCTTTCCGGATATCATCGGAGTCATGCATTTTTCCAGTGGAGTCTCCACCTCCACATTCTCCAGCGGCAGGTCTCTCAGCGCCTCGTATCCCATCAGTACGGCGATTTCCTCTGTAAGTCTGCGGAATTCATTCGTTCCTGTTCTTTTGTCTCTTAAGATTGAAATTTTATGCTGGATCAGGGGATGATCCATAATATAAACATTGTCCATAATTACCTCCATATTGTACTCCGGTTATTATACCTCATTTCCCGCAGAAAAAAAAGAACCGGAAGAACGAATCTCCGGTTCTCTCATCGTTTTGTTTATGCTTCCCTTCGTACCCGTTCCGGCATCTTCCGCCGCGCGGGACGCTTCGCTCTGCCCATCAGTACTCTGAATTCATCTATGTACATGAACAGCGACATCATCATACACACCGCGCCGGCTCCGATCAGGATATTGGCTGTGGAGGACGGAATCGAAGGACCTACGAGCAGGATCATAGCCACCGCGTAACATACCGCCGTATTCAGCTTACCGTGCCACTGGTTCCCCCATTCCGCGTCTGTGCATGTGAAAACTTTCCAGCCTGCAACGAGCATGATACATTCTTTCAGGAAAAACAGCGGCAGCACCAGCTCCGCAAGTCTGTACTGCGTACTCAGGCAGATCAGGATCGCGCCCTGCATGATCTTGTCTGAGACGGGATCCAGGATCTTCCCTGTTCTGCTTACCTGATGAAACAGCCTCGCGATCTTGCCGTCAAAGAAATCTGTCGCCGCCGCGGCTGCCAGAAGCACCGTCAGCGCCGTTTTCTGATCTTCCAGACCATATCTTTCAAAAAATCCCAGGAACAGAACCGCTAATACCAGCCGGGCCGCGCTGACCGCGTTGGGTACTGTTGCAATCTCCTTCCGGGTAAGGATCTGACCGATCTTTTCCTGATTGGAAGGAATGATCCTGTAAAACACCTGATAACATATGATATTCAGGATCAAAGCCGTCATTACGTCCGCAACACTGTGCTGCTTCAGGAACATGGTTGACAGGATGATGGACACCGTGAGAATCAGGATGGAAGCCGAACATACTCTGCTTTTCCTGCACCGTCTGTTCTGGAGCAGGGCCACACACGCTGCCGTTGCGTTAAATACGTGCATACTGGGAAAAATATTCGTAGGCGTGTCGATCCTGTACAGGAACTGTACCGCCTGAATAAAAACACTGTCTCCCGTCAGTTCCGGACGAAGGTTCTGCCCGTTGGGATACACATAGGAAATGATCAGAAAGATCGTCATTCCCACGCCCAGGGTACCCAGGAACTGATAATATTCTTTATTGCTCCTGTTAAAAAATGTAAAATAAAGTACCGATCCGATAAGGAAAAAGTACCAGATCACATACGGGATGATGAAATACTCGCAGAACGGAATCCTGTCATCCACAAGAGAATGGATAAGGTGCGTCTCCACTTCGCTCTGTTCCACGAACATAAACGATATCATATATAATACCGTATACACCGGAATGATCCATATATGTTTTGATTTTTTCAGCCACTCCAAAATATCACCTTCTGAACGCCGGTCTGCTGCCGCAAATTTTCCTGTTTCTGTTGCTAATAGTATACCTTATTATATTATTTATTCAATGCTCAAATTGCTGAAAATAGCGCTTTTTACAAAATTTTCATATTTATTTTATACAGTTTTTCAGAAACGCTTCTGTATTTATAAACGAACCATAACCGGCGAATGCTTCATTTCCGGAATTATTTTTTCCATCATATCCTGCGTCCGGATTTTCAGGCTGGATGTATTGATGCAGGGATGGCAGCCGATGTAGGGATCTTTCAGAATATCCTCGTCGATAAGAAGCTGCACTCTCTGTTCTTTGTCGTTCATCAGCCCCAGCACGCTCAGAGATCCCGGTGTAATATCCAGGAACTCTTCCATATATTCCGGTTTTCCGAAAGAAAGCCTGGCGGAGTTGATCTGAGCGGAAAGATCCTTTGTTTTAAACTTCTTATCCCCCGGCATCATCAGGAGATAAAAACTGGTCTCCTGACGGTTGCAGAGAAAAAGATTCTTGCAGATAGAGATCTCCAGAATTCTGTCGATCTCCTCGCAGGCGTCTATGGTCATGGCCGCTTCATGGTCCACTCTCTCATATTCTATTCCCAGCGCGTCCAGAAAATCATAGACCCTGATCTCTTTCGCCAGTCTTCCCTCTGTGTTTTCCGGTCTTCCGTTATATAATTCCATGTCCGTTATCCTCTCTTTATATCTGTTCATTTCCCTGTCCCATATAGAACAGGAACCAGTTCTGATTATAACACAGGACTCTTTCTTTTACAGTACCCAAAATCTGTATCCGTTTCCGGCATAGCCGTAAAAATGTCCGGGCATGGAAAAGGGAAGCGCTCTTATGCTGCGCTTCCCCTTCTTCTGGTTTTGCCTTCGCCCATGGCCTGCTGGAATTCTCTCAGTTTCATCCGGGCTTCCGGACTCATTGCCCTTGGCACCTGGATCTGTATGGTCACATACTGATCGCCGTATACCGCCGGATCTTTCATGGAAACAATACCTTTTCCCTTCAGCCTGATCTTACCTCCGGACTGGGTTCCCTCCGGGATCCTGCACATCACGTCTCCCTTAAGAGTCGCCACTCTCGCTTCCCCGCCGAATACAGCCGTTGTGAAAGGTATCTGAACCGTGGTATAGATATCCATACCCTTCCGCTCAAATCCTTCTTTCGGTTCAATCTTTACTTTAAGAAGCAGATCTCCTGCCGGAGCTCCGCCGTATCCCGGCGCGCCTTTGCCTTTCAGACGGATACATCTGCCATTGTCGATCCCGGCCGGTATATGAACCTGAAGCGTCTGAACTCTGCCGCCGTTCTGCGGATCCGAAATCCTGATCGTCTTCTCACAACCAAAGGCCGCCTCTTCAAAGCCGACCGTAACCTCTGACTGAAGATCGCTGCCTCTCTGACGGCCGCTGCCGAAACCGCTTCCGTATCCGTCGGTAAAACCGCTGCCGTAACGGCTGCGGAAGCCGTCGTATCCGCTATGTCCGCCAAAACCTCCGGCGTTCTGACCACGGAACATATCCCCGAAAATGTCCCCGAAAATATCATCCATATTTCCGTCACTGCTGTTAAAATGATATTCCCGGTAAGTTCCGCCGCCGTCGCCGCCGAAACCAAACCCTCCGAAACCGCGACCGAAACCGCCTCCCGTATCCTGACCGTAACCCTGGCCGGCACCGGCGCCTTCTTCAAAGGCCGCAAAGCCGAACTGATCGTAAAGTTTCTTTTTCTCTGTATCACTAAGTACGTTATAGGCTTCTGTAACTTCCTTAAATTTCTGTTCCGCCTGCTTATCCCCGGGATTCATGTCCGGATGATATTTCTTCGCAAGCTTTCTGTATGCGCTTTTGATCTCCTTCGCGTCGGCGTTTCTTCCGACTCCAAGGACTTCATAATAATCTCTCTTAGCCATAATATCACCTCTGTTCTATTTGTAATATAACACTTGCTATTATGGCTGTCAAGAAAGTTTTAACTATTCACACAAAATTTACAGATACGCGTCTGCGCATGTTTTCTGTGTCTCAGAAATAATCGGAAATATAAGGGGTCTGCTGCTCAATAGCGTCCTCGAGCATATCGATCGTCCACTCGGAAGCCTGGATCCTGCCTATCTTGGCCAGGTATTCCGGCCGCTTATATCCCATGAGCATAGTCGTCATTGTCTGTATGCTGATCCTGTCCCGGCAGGGTTCCATGATCCGCTTCGCTTCCCCGTGCCCGTCTCTCGATATGGTCAGCAGAAAACTTCCCTGGTTGCATTCCATTACGGGGTCCATCAGAGTGAACTTCCACTCTCTGTCCAGCACGCTTGGGCGGAAGGGATAATCCTTCACAAAAGCTTCAAAATCCACGATCCTTCCCATGAAATATGGCGATATTACCTCTTTGATGCTGGCGTCCTCCAGAAGGAAGGCCAGCGGTTCGTCCGTATAGGTATCGCCCTCCACCCGGTCGATCATGGAGAAATGGGCGCTGACAAAATTCCACAGGCCTGTGCGCGCGTCCTCGTTATTAAAGATCATATCCTTGATATGAAAAACGTCGTTGGCGATCCAGTAGATCACATATCCGTCCGGCTCGTTTTTCTCATTATAATAAACAGCCGCCATCACGTCGTCTGAATCCCAGAGCCAGTATTCGTTCCACGCCAGCTCGTCCCGCAGCACAGCTCCGTGGGTATGCATCGCGTAACGTTCATACGTCTCTTTCAGTTCTTCGCTGTCGGTCTTCACCCGGCGCACATCTCCGGGGACCTGCCGGTTCTTCGGAAGCTGGTAATCCTTGATCTCATAGGATATTTTGTCCGAGATGATCTCCCAGCCCTTCCGGCGGTAGTAGGGAATGGAATACGGATACAGGTAACAGATATGCTGCCCCTTCTTCTTCATATTCTTAAGGGCCTGTTCCAGAAGCCTGTGCATCAGTCCCATATTGGAGTATTCCGGATAGGTGCCAACTCCTGTCAGTCCGCCCATGGCGTAGGTTTTTCCGAAGATCCGCACCTTCATGGGATAGACCGCCACCTGGGATACCAGAGTGTCGTCGTCAAACCAGCCGATCACGTCCGCCTTCTCCATGGTGGGGAACTTCGCCCGGATGATCTCTCTTTCCTGCCATCCGATGGAACTGAGCTCCTGTTCCGTCACCTGGAACACATAACGGAGAAGGGCGTTATACTGCTCCATGTATTCGCTGCCTACTGTTTTTATTTTCAGATTCTTTTTATTCATAATACACTCCCCCCGGATTGTCCGCTGCCCGGCAGATATCCGCTCACGCATGCATGGCGGCTGCCTGCCGGACGCACCCGCGCAAACAGATAAGTCCCACCCTCGAAAGGAGGATGGGACCTGTTATACACCGGATCATACCTCGGGCTCGATCAGTCCGTAGGTATTTCCCTTACGTTTATACACAACATTGACCTGATCGGTCTCGGCGTTGCAGAATACGAAGAAATTATGTCCCAGAAGCTCCATCTGCACACATGCGTCTTCCGGATACATGGGCTTGATATCGAACTTCTTGGTCCGGATGATCTTAACCTCTTCATCCTCGTCGTAGTCCTTATCCAGATACTCCTTCTGGAAATTCCCTGCCGACTGTTTCTTGTCCACGATCTTGTTCTTGTATTTCCGAAGCTGACGCTCGATAACCTCTTCTACCAGATCAATGGATACATACATATCGTTGCTGACCTGCTCAGAACGGATAATGCTTCCCTTCACAGGGATCGTAACCTCGATCTTCTGTCTTTCTTTTTCCACACTTAAAGTTACTACAACTTCGGTGTCAGGAGTAAAATAACGTTCCAGCTTTCCAAGCTTGTCTTCGACTGCTGTTCTCAGCCCTTCTGAAACTGTGATGTTTTTTCCGCTGATAATAAATTTCATACTTCCATCCCCTTTGCTGTTTATTTTGGGTCTTGCTTATAAAAACATTATATCACAAGTCTGCGAATTTTAACAATACTTTACTGTTTTTTTATAGTTTTCTGACCTTTTTCCTTTACTGAACGCCTGTTACGCACATCTGCAGGCTGCTCTTCTCCGGCATTCCCTCTTCCCGGGAGCTGGTAAGAAGTTCGCTTCCCCTGCCGGCCGTTACACAGTAAAGGCCAAGTCCGCAGTTTTCCGGCGCGTCGCTTCTGATCTCCAGCTCATAAGTCTTTCCGCTCTCCACATCCACCGGATGCCTGAGGAAAGAATACAGAGCGGTATTTTCCTTAAGGTCATAGGTATCGCCTTCGCTCTCATAGACCACGCTGCCGGTATCTTTATCGCGGATCACAACGTTCAGGCTGTGAAGGCTATCCGTAAGGCCGGCTTCCACATAGACCCGGATCTTAATATCCGAAAGAGTAGTTCCATCCGCGGTAAATTCCTGCACAATGGGTTCATCCGCCTGAAACATGGCGATATTTTCCATTTCCATGTTCTGCCGGCTGTTGTCATAGAAGATGATCTTCCCCTGAAGAACTCCCGCCGCGCACACAAGGGCCGGAACAATGAAAGCCGCGGTTCCGAAGAGAAACGCCGCCCGCATCTGCCAGATCAGCCCTTTGCCGATCACCGTCCCCTTCCGGCTGTGATAACGGGGATGGCCAAACACCACATAGAGCACCAGCACGATCCACATGGCCGTGCAGAGAAGCTCCTGGTCATGAAATCTGTAGAGATCCCACATACGCACGGCGAACTCGCGGTCTTTCAGGATATATTTCAGGATACCGCCGTTCAGCACTCTCTCGTCCACCATACTCTGGCTGCTGAAAATATACATGGCCAGCATGAAGATATTGGTGATCATCAGAAGGAGGTTTCCGTTGCCGTTTATCAGGATATTCAGAACCAGAAAAGGCGCCATCAGAAGGATCCACTGAGGATTCCATGTGGAAAATCCGAAAATGGAGAAGCTTACCGCCACGCAGAAAAACACCGCCCAGGAAGCCAGTTCTCCCTGATCTTCCGTTTTTTTCTGGTATGCCCACACCAGAACGAAAGCCGCAACCGCCGCCATGAGATTGATGCCGCTGAAGAAGCCCACGGAAAAAGATTTCTGCACATACTCCAGAGCGCCGAATCCGAACACGTTCCGGCGAAATGCCTCCGACCCCAGATTCGGGACGATCTCCACGAGAAGAGGCAGCGCCATCACAACCGTATATCTGATCAGGTTGCGTATCTTCTTCTCCTTCAGAAGGATCAGCGCCAGAAAATACAGGACCGCATGGTACTTGAAGGTGGCCGCGATTCCGAACATCAGCGCCGTTTTCCACAGTTTGTCTCTGAGATAGAGCCAGAATCCCAGCACCATGAAGAACACGGTAAAGATATCGTACTGGCTGAAGATGAACTGACTGAACACTCCCATAGGAAAGATCAGAAAAGCGAATTTGCAGAGAAGGGATTTTTTCTCACCGAATCCCATCTCTTTTCCGATCAGATACATCAGCTGGGCGGTGACGAAGTAAAGGATCACCGGCAGCAGCTTGTACCACATCATATTCACAAAACTGTTGGTGAGTATCGCCTCCGGCACATGGCCGGTAAGATAAAGAGGCAGATTCCATATGGCGTAGGCGATAAAGGTGCTGGGAAGGTAGTTGGCCCAGTATCCTCCCGACTGCTCGTAGCTCGCCTGATAAAAATCCGCAAAGTGTTCATACATGAGGAAGGAACGGTTTCCCGTAAGTTTCACATCGGAATGCACACAGGTCACAAACAGAAACGCCAGGATCAGAAGGGATATGATCCAGTCCAGACGGCAGAGTTCATTTCCGCAGAAAAAACGCATTCCTTTCCATTCCGACGCCGCCCGGGCAAAAAAGCCGGGGGCTGTTTTATTTTTCGTTTTCATACTCCTGTCTCCTGTTTTTCCGGTGATTTCAGAGAGATTCTCTCAGAATCCCGGGCAGTATCCGCATACTGCTTTATGATTGTCTGAAGGGCTGCCAGAACCTCGGGACTGAACCTGGTCTCTCCCAGTTTTCCCACAGACTCCACATCCTCCAGAAGTTTCTCCATATCTTCCTCGATCTCTTCCTCCGCCTCGAAGTTCAGCCTTTCTTCCTCCACTACAAGGGGACGGTCCAGCACCCGGGTATTGATGCTCAGCACATATTCTCCCAGAAATCCGATGAAGAAAAGCTGCAGCGCTCCCAGGAAGAAAACTCCTATCACCATGGGAGCCACGCCGGCGGAAAAACGGTCCCAGTACATCAGCTTCAGGATCAGATACACAAGGCCTGCCGCGAAGCTTAAACCGCCGATGAGAAAACCTGCGAAAGTCGCCAGTCTCATTACCACTTTCGAGTAGGAAGTGATCCCGATCATGGCGTAGTCGTAAAGGCTGTAAAAATTATTTTTGCTTTTGCCGGCCCGCCGTTTCGGCTGGGTATAGGGCACCGCTTTATAATCGTACCCCAGCTCCGCGATGATCCCCCTGAGATAGGGCATGGAATCGTGAAGATCCCGCACCACGTCCACAAACTGCTTGTCATAGAGACCGAAACCGGTGAACTGCTCGATATGATCGATATCCGTGATCTTGCGGATCATTTTATAATACACGCCCCGCAGCCAGTACATTCTCTTTTTCTCCTGGCTGGCGTTCTTCACGCCGATCACGATCTTGTGGCCCTGTTCCCACTCCCTCACAAAGACCGGGATCATTTCCACAGGGTCCTGGAAATCCGCGCACATACGCACCACACAGTCGCCGTAGGCCTGCTTCATGCCGTAGACCGGAGAACGGGCCTGTCCGAAATTCCTGGCGTTGAAGATCGCTTTGATCTTTTTGTTCTCACCGCAGAGTCCCCGAAGAAGCGCCTGGGTATTGTCCCGGGAATGATTGTCTATAAAGAGGATCTCATAGTCATAATTACTGAGGTCCCGCTCCATCACCTCCACAATGGCTTTTGCCAGAGGGACCACATTGGCTTCCTCATTGTAGGTGGGGATCACCACCGATATTTTCTTCTTCATGTTCATTCTCCTGCCTTTATCCACTCAATAGTCTCCCGGATCCCCTGTTCAAAGGTATATTCCGGAATAAATCCTGTATCCCCCGTAAGGGTTCCAATATCCGCGCAGAGATTCATCACCGCTCCCGGCGGATAGGGCTTCGCCCCGATGCCCGGCTTCCCGGCTCCGGTAAGCGCCGCCATCTCTTCTATATATTCTTTCAGAGGCCTCGCCTGCCCGCTTCCCACACAGTAGACCGAACCGCCTTTTCCCTTTTCACCGATCAGATAAAAAGCCCGGCCCGCATCCCTGCTGTAAAGATAATCCCACCGCTGCATGGCGGGTGTAAACTCCGTAGGTTCGCCGGCCAGCATCTTCCGCAGGCCGGAGGCCACCATGGTCGTCTCTTTTTCATATTTTCCGTATACGCTGAAGATCCTGGGCCAGATACACTCCATTCCCAGTTCCCTGCAGAGCATTCCCGCAAGATGCCCCGCCGCCAGCTTGCTTGCGCCGTAGGGCGTCGAAGGGTTCACCGGACTGTCCGGAGAAATTTTCTCCACGTCCATGGGACCGTATTCTGCCTGGGATCCCGCGCCGATAAAGCGTCTGCATCCCAGCTCCGCAGCCGCGCGGACCGCCTGCAGAGTATAAAAAATATTCCGGCTCTGAAGTTCCGTGCTTTTATTCCTGGCTTCCCCCGTGTTTCCCCAGGCGATATGGTAAAAGGTATCGCAGCCGCCCGGGATCCGCCCCGGAAGATCCGAAAGATCCTCCAGGGAACAGTCCGTCAGATGGATTTTATCATTTAACGGAAGCCGCCCCGCCTTTCCGGAAGAAGAGCGGACTACCGCATATATTTCTATATCATGTCTGAGACATTCTTCGATCAGAGCCACGCCGATCATACTGGTGGCTCCGGTAACTACAATTCGTTTCATTTTTCTTTTCCTCACACTTCCGGCATTTCCGGATTTACTCCCTGGAGATCCTCATATTCTCCTTCATCTCCTCTGCAGGCAGGAAAGGATACATATCCTCCAGCGGAGCGGACACCATCCTGCCGTCAGGGAGTTTTCTGGATGAGGTTTTGGGCTCTGTCTTCTGGTACTTGGTGACAAACACCTCGCAGACAAAAGCGCCCTCACAGTCCAGTACTTCCCGGATGGCTTCCGGGAGTTCCCCGGCGCTGTGGACCGCTCTGTAGGGGAACCCGTAGGCAGGCGCCAGTTTCATAAGATCCGGGAAACTGAGATCTCCGCTCTCCTCGCCCACTCCTACCAGCGGTTCCTTGAAATAGCTCTGCTGGGTCTGCCGGATGGAATGATATCCCTGATTGTTTATCACAAAAAGCTTGACCGGAAGCCGGTTGTGACGGATAGTCTGCAGCTCCTGAATATTCATCTGCAGGCTTCCCTCGCCGGTAACGCAGACCACCGGTTTTCTCCCGGAAGCGATACATACGCCCTCCGCGCCGGGAAGGCAGAAGCCCATGGACGCGGTGTTTGGATTGGTGATAAACCGCTGTCCCTTTTTCACGCGGAAAGCCTGGCTTCCCGCAACACGGGAGGTTCCCACGCTGACCATCAGGTTCTGTCCCTCTCCCATGGCTTTCGAAAGTTCTTCATAAAAAGCGTAGATATTGGTACAGCCTTCCTCTGCCGTCTCATAGTGTTTCTCCGTCACCACCGGATATTTTTCTTTCCAGAGGCGGCACTGCCTGATCCAGTTTTCACCCTTAAACAGCGGATTTTCCGCAGAAGCCCCTCTTTCTCCGGCGGCTTTTTGAAGTTTCCGGATCAGCTCCCCCGCGTCCCCGCACACGGGAAGGCTTACATGAAGACTGGGCTTCTTTAATTCGTTCTCATCAATATCGTTCAGGATCGTATAGCTGTCCCTGGCCCAGTCCTGGAACTGGAAGCCGGTCTGGGCGAATCCCTGTCTGTTTCCGATGGACAGAAGAAGGTCGCTGTTCTGCAGGGCGAAGTTCCCCGGTCTTGTTCCGGTGCTGCCGCTTCTTCCCACAAAATATGGATGATCCCACTCTATGGCGTCCACGCTGCTCATTCCCGTGATCACCGGAACTCCCAGCACGTCCACGAGACGGTGAAACTCCTCTGAAGCCCCCGCCAGTCTCACGCCGTTCCCGGGAAAGATCACCGGCCGGCGGCTTGCGCTGATCCTGTCAAGAATCTCTCTGATCACGCTGTCGGGAATCTCCGGCGGCGTCTGCTCCGGATTTTCCGCCGGATCGTAGGCTTTCAGATCCTCCGTCTCGATCACAGCCCCCTGCACGTCCAGAGGGATATCCAGCCATACCGGCCCCGGTCTTCCGTTCACCGCCAGATAAAGGGCTTTTTCCAGATGATAGCGGATCTCCTCCGGCCGGATCACCATGACCGTGTATTTCGTCAGCGGCGTCACTACCGGCACGATATTGCACTCCTGGACTCCCATGCTGCGCAGAGGGAGACCGGATGCGGGAACCGTGGTGGCGTATCGCGCCTGCCCGGAAAACACCAGCATGGGAATAGAGTCCATCCATCCTCCCAGGATTCCGGTGATCGCGTTGGTCGCTCCGGGGCCTGTGGTAACGCAGACCGCCGCCAGACGGTTGTCCACTCTTGCGTACGCCTCCGCCGCCATGGCGCAGGCCTGTTCATGGTGCTGATAGGTGCAGTGCAGCTTCGGATGATGGCCGAAGGCGTCGTTCATGTGCATGGCGCCTCCGCCCGTCACGGTAAACACATCCCGCACGCCCCATTCCGCTATATAATCCGCTATATAATCCGATACTTTCTGTTTCATTTTCTTTTCTGTCTCCTACTTATAATCCGGACATTTCTGCTCGCAGACCATGCGCTTGCCGGAGGCCTCGATGGGGATCTCGTCCACATAAGTGACGTCGATCTGGGCCTCGTCGCCAAGGTACTTACGGTAGGATGCGACCACCGCCGCCTCGTCCACCCTGTCTCTGTCCGCGTTGAGGAGGAGCTGGTAACGCTTCTTTTCCCACTGGATACATTTCGCCTGATGGACGATCCCCTCCAGATTGATGAGCACGTTCATAAACACATGGATGGACAGAGGTTCTCCCTTGCAGTTGTACATCATGGAGCCTCTGCGGCCGTAGATTTCTGTAAAATATCCGTGTATCCTTCCTTTTTCATCTGTAACTTCCTGATAGATCCCCGTATCTCCGGTATCGTACCGGATCATGGGGAAGGCTTTATTATAAAAATCCGTAACCACGATACGCCCCAGCTCCCCGGGCTTCACCGGCTCGTCAGAGTCCAGACTCAGCATCTCAATATAAAAATTATAGAGATCCACCGTATAACGGTCTTCCTCTCCCACCTGGCAGGCCAGAAAGCCGTTTTCATTATTTCCATAGGAACGCACAGGAGAAAATCCGAAGATCTCTTTCACCAGATCATAGGTGGGCTGAGGAAGGGCTTC
>CALWGI010000047.1 GCA_944380045.1 uncultured Blautia sp. | reverse complement strand
AACAGGAGGCGTATTATGGCAGACGTAATCAAAGTGGTCGTGGATGCCATGGGAGGCGATAACGCGCCGCAGGAACCGGTGAAAGCTGCGGTGGAAGCCGTAAAGGAACGGGAGGATATCCATGTGATCCTTACAGGTATCGGCGATGTAATAGAAAAGGAACTGGCGAAATATCCGGATCGTCCCGCGGACAGGATCCGGGTGGTCCATACCTCGGAAGTGATCGAGACGGCAGAACCGCCGGTATTTGCAATCCGTAAGAAAAAGGACTCCTCTATTGTAGTGGGACTGAACATGGTCAAAAAAAATGAGGCGGACGCTTTTGTTTCTTCCGGAAGCACAGGCGCGGTACTGGTAGGCGGCCAGGTGCTGGTAGGAAGGGCGAAAGGCGTGGAGCGTCCTCCGCTGGCTCCCCTTATTCCTACCATGGACGGAGTGAGCCTTCTGATCGACTGCGGCGCCAACGTGGACGCCAGACCGTCCCATCTGGTGCAGTTCGCCAAGATGGGTTCCATCTATATGGAGGAGGTCGTGGGCGTTAAGAATCCAAGAGTCGCCATTGTAAATAACGGCGCGGAGGAAGAAAAGGGCAACGCCCTTGTAAAGGAAACCTTCCCCCTGCTCAAAGAAGCGGAAGGAATTAATTTCATCGGAAGCATTGAAGCAAGAGAAATCCCCAACGGTTACGCGGATGTGATCGTCTGCGAGGCGTTTGTGGGAAATGTGATCCTGAAATTATATGAGGGAGTGGGCTCGGCGCTGGTTAAAAAGATCAAAGAAGGCATGATGACAAGTCTTCGTAGCAAGATCGGCGGCCTGCTTGTAAAACCCGCCCTGAAGGAGACCATGAAAACCTTTGACGCTACACAGTACGGCGGAGCTCCGCTTCTGGGGCTGAAAGGTCTTGTGGTAAAAACTCATGGAAGCGCTACCGCGGCCGAGATCAGAAACGCCATATTCCAGTGCGTGCAGTTCCGGCAGCAGAGAGTGAACGAGAAGATAGCAGAGAGGATCCTGCCTCCGGCAAAAGAGGATCCGGAATCTGAAAACTAATTGGAAAGAAGGAAAAACAGTATGGAACGTCTGGAACAGATCATCGGTTATACGTTCCGGAATAAAAAACTGCTGAAACAGGCTCTGACACACAGCTCATACGCCAACGAAAAGAAACTGGGCAAGCTGGGCTGCAACGAACGTCTGGAATTTCTGGGAGACGCCGTGCTGGAGCTGGTCAGCAGCGACGTATTATATGCGAAGTTTCCCAAAATCCCGGAAGGAGAACTGACCAAAAAAAGAGCGAGCCTGGTGTGCGAGCCCAGTCTTGCCTATTGCGCCAGACAGTTTGACCTTCCGAAGTATCTTCTCCTCGGCAGGGGGGAAGACATGACGGGAGGCCGTATGAGAGATTCTATCGTGTCGGACGCTACAGAGGCTCTTCTGGGAGCGATTTATCTGGACGGAGGCTTCGAAAAAGCAAGAGAGTTTGTCCTGAAATTTATTCTGAACGATATGGAGCACAAACAGCTTTTTTATGACAGCAAGACGATCCTTCAGGAACTTGTCCAGGAAAAAGGCAGACAGACCGTGGAATACGTGCTTACAGGCGAGACGGGACCGGATCACAACAAACAGTTTTCCGTAGATGTGCTGATCAACGGCATTCCTGCGGGAAGCGGTACGGGACATACGAAGAAAGCCGCCGAGCAGGCGGCCGCCTATCAGGCGATACGCGGATATCGGCAATAGCAGGTGAAAGATGTATTTAAAAAACATAGAAGTGCACGGGTTCAAATCCTTTGCCCAGAAGATTAATTTTGAATTTCATAACGGAATTACAGGTATCGTGGGACCTAACGGCAGCGGAAAAAGTAATGTGGGCGACGCTGTCCGCTGGGTCCTTGGTGAGCAGAGCGCAAAACAGCTTCGCGGGGGAAATATGCAGGATGTTATATTCTCCGGCACAGAGACGAGGAAGCCTCTCAGTTTTGCTTCTGTCGCAATCACTCTTGACAACAGCGATCATAAACTTCCTGTGGATTTCAACGAAGTCACGGTTACAAGAAGGCTGTACCGTTCCGGTGAGAGTGAATACCTGATCAACGGCAGCAACTGCCGTCTGAGAGATATCCAGGAAATGTTTTACGATACCGGTATCGGCAAGGAAGGTTATTCTATTATCGGCCAGGGCCAAATCGACAAGATCTTAAGCGGAAAGCCGGAGGACAGGCGCGAGCTTTTTGACGAGGCCGCCGGGATCGTGAAGTTCAAAAGAAGAAAAAACACCACGATCAAGAAGCTGGAGGAAGAGCAGAGGAATCTTGTCCGTGTCACAGATATCCTGAACGAGCTGACGAAACAGCTGGGACCGCTGGAAAAACAGGCGGAAACGGCCAAAATATATCTTGCCCGGAGAGACGAACTGCGGGAACTGGATGTAAATCTCTTCCTCATGGAGTACGAACGTACCGGGAAACTGCTGGAAGAGCTGGAAGCCAGACTGGGAATCGCGGAGCATGAGCTTGGAGAGACAAAAGAGGCCTATAATGAAACGAAAGCGGAATACGAAAGGCTGGAAAAAGAACTTGAAGAGCTGAATGAGAAGCTGGATACACTGAAAGAGGAACAGCAGGAGAACGCCCTTTCCAGGCAGCAGTATGAAGGGCAGATCCAGGTGCTTGAGGAACAGATCTCCGCCGGAAAGCAGAACAGCGAACATTATCAGAACCGGATCGATACTCTCAGGGATGAAATCGCCCGCAGGGCGGAGGAAGCCGGAAAGAGGAAAGAGGAGAGAGATGAACTTCTCTCTGCGAAAAAAGAGATCCGGAGCAGGCTGGAAAGAGAAGAGAAACATCTGGAAACAATCCTTGCCGGCGTGGAGGAATGCTCCCGCGCGGTGGAGGACGGTAAAAATGAGATCATCGAACTTCTCAACAGCCGCGCCACAACCAAGGGAAAAGCCCAGCGTTTCGATACAATGATGGAACAGCTGGATATCCGCAGGGCAGAGATCAGTAAAAGAACGCTCCATCTGAAGACGGAAGAAGAGTCTCTGGCGGCCGAGAGGAAAAAAGCCGAGAGTACATACAGAAGCGTTTCAGATACCATAGAATCCATGAATGGGGAATGCGTCCGGCTGGATGAAGAAGTGCAGAAGCTTCAGGACAGGCTGAAAGAGCAGAACCGTCAGATGGAAACCGGACAGACGGCCTACCATCGGGAGGCTTCCAGACTGGAATCCCTCAAAAATCTTACAGAGAGATACGACGGTTACGGAAACAGTATCCGGAGAGTCATGGAGCAGAAAAAACAGGAACCGGGGATCCGCGGCGTTGTGGCGGATATCATCCAGGTGCAGAAAGATTATGAGCTGGCTGTGGAGACGGCTCTGGGAGGCAGTATACAGAATGTTGTCACCGACAATGAGCAGACTGCGAAGCGGATGATCGACTTCCTGAAAAAGAACCGTTGCGGCCGCGCCACATTCCTGCCTCTTTCCAATATCAGCGGAAGAGGAGGGATCCAGAATCCGGACGCCCTTAAGGAGCCCGGAGTGATCGGTACGGCGGACAGCCTTGTTCATGCGGATAAGGAGTACGATTCTCTTGTAAAATATCTCCTGGGAAGAGTTCTTGTTGTCGATCATATCGATCACGCGATCTCCATCGGGAAGAAATACCGCCACAGTCTGAGAATGGTTACGCTGGAAGGGGATTCCCTGAATCCCGGCGGTTCCATGACAGGCGGCGCTTTCCGCAATAACAGCAACCTTCTGGGACGGCGCAGGGAGATCGAAGAGCTGGAGCGAAGCGTAGGCCTTCTGAAAAAAGACCTTGAAAATATGCAGAAGGCGATCGATGAAAACCGCAGCCGCAGGAACGTTCTCAGGGACACCATCGCGGATTTCCAGGAAAAACTGAGACTTCAGTATGTGGAGCAGAACACGGCGAAAATGAACCTTGACCAGATCGCGGAAAAAGAAAAGAGCATCCGCGAAAGCAGCGGCAGGATCCGTTCAGAGCAGGAGGATCTCATGCGCCAGGCACAGGAACTGCGTTCTGACCACAGCGGTATCATCAGAGAACTGGAAGAATCCCGCAAAGATGAAAAGGAACTGGAAGAATTCATAGAGACCAAGCAGAAAGAGCTGGAGGAATGGAGAGCGGAAGAGAGCGCCAAGACGAAAGAACTGGAGCAGATCCGTCTGGAAGAGTCCTCTGTTTCCCAGAAAGAGAAATTCCTCCAGGAAAATCTTGACAGACTGAACTCCGAGACAGAGAACGCGCAGAAAGAATGCGACGCGCTCACAGAGAACCTCACAAGCAGCAGGGAAGATACCAGAAAGAAAGAGGACGGTATAGAAGCCCTCAGAAAGGCGATCGAAGACTGCGCAAGGAAAGAGGTCGAATACTCCGCGCAGAGAGAACAGTGCCAGGAGGAAAAAGAAAAGAGAAATATAAGCCATAAATCTTTCTTTGAAAAAAGAGACCAGCTTTCTGAGAAGATCTCTCTTCTGGATAAAGAATGCTTCCGTCTGAAAAGCCAGGCGGAGAAAACAGAAGAGCAGAGAGAAAACCAGGTCACCTATATGTGGGAGGAGTATGAGATCACTCCCAACAGCGCGTTGAAGTATAAGAACGGAGATTTTACAGACGTTCAGGGAATGAAGAAAAAAATTTCCTCGATCAAGGATGAGATCAGGAAACTTGGTTCCGTCAACGTAAATGCGGTTGAAGATTATAAAAATCTTCTGGAACGCCATACCTTCCTCTCCGGTCAGTACGACGACCTGGTGCAGGCGGAGAAGACGCTGGAAAGCATCATCCAGGAACTGGACGAGGGAATGCGTAAGCAGTTTGCGGAAAAATTCCGGGATATCCAGAGAGAATTCGACAAAGCTTTCAAGGAGCTGTTCGGAGGCGGTAAAGGAACCCTGGAACTGGCTGAGGATGAAGATATCCTGGAAGCCGGGATCAAAATCATCTCTCAGCCGCCGGGTAAAAAACTTCAGAATATGATGCAGCTTTCGGGAGGGGAGAAGGCGCTTACCGCGATCGCCCTTCTGTTTGCCATCCAGAATCTGAAACCGTCGCCCTTCTGCCTTCTGGACGAGATCGAGGCCGCTCTTGACGACTCCAATGTGGGAAGGTTCGCTTCTTATCTTCAGAAGTTGACGAAGAATACCCAATTTATTATAATAACACACAGACGCGGTACCATGAACGCGGCGGACCGTCTGTATGGTATTACCATGCAGGAGAAAGGCGTTTCCACCCTGGTATCCGTTGATCTTGTTGAGAACCAGTTGACCAAATAGCAGGGAGGGAGAGAAATGGCTGAAGAAAAAAAAGGATTTTTTAAACGTCTTGTAACCGGTCTGACAAAGACCAGAGATAATATCGTAGCCGGCTTTGATTCCATTTTCAGCGGTTATTCCAGTATAGACGAGGAATTCTACGAGGATCTGGAGGAGATCCTTGTTATGGGAGACATCGGAATCAACGCGACTTCCTCCATTCTGGAAAATCTGAAAAAACAGGTTGCCGAGCGGCACATTAAAAATCCGGCGGAATGCAAACAGCTTCTCATAGACAGCATTAAAGAACAGATGCGTGTGGACAGTACGGAGTATGCCTTTGAGAACCGCAAATCTGTTATTCTTGTCATTGGCGTCAACGGCGTGGGAAAGACTACTTCTGTAGGAAAACTTGCCGGAAAACTGAAGGATCAGGGAAAAAAAGTGATACTTGCGGCGGCGGATACCTTCCGCGCGGCGGCGGGCGAACAGCTTGCGCTCTGGGCTGACCGGGCGGGCGTGGAACTGATCGGCGGACAGGCGGGCGCGGATCCCGCCTCAGTGGTATACGACGCTGTTGCGGCGGCGAAGGCCAGGAACGCGGACGTACTGATCTGTGATACCGCCGGACGTCTCCATAATAAGAAAAACCTTATGGAAGAGCTGAGAAAGATATACCGGATCCTTGAGAGAGAGTATCCGGAAGCCTATCTGGAAACCCTTGTCGTTCTCGACGGTACAACCGGTCAGAACGCCCTTGTACAGGCAAGACAGTTCTCCGAGGTGGCTGATGTGAACGGGATCATCCTTACGAAACTGGACGGCACCGCCAAAGGCGGCATTGCCGTGGCGATCCAGTCTGAACTTGATATTCCCGTGAAATATATCGGAGTGGGAGAGACCATTGACGATCTGCAGAAGTTTGACGCGGACGCTTTTGTGAACGCCCTGTTCGACGTAGATGAGAAAGAACCGGATGTAAATGAATAACAGCAGGGAGGTATGACGGATGTTGACACTGGAAAGCTTTGAAGAGGCATCGGAAATCGTAAAAAAAGTAACTCAGGAGACGAAACTGATCAAAAGCAGTTATTTTTCTGAGCTTACAGGCAATAAAGTTTATCTGAAACCGGAAAATATGCAGAGAACCGGGGCGTACAAAGTAAGAGGCGCCTACTATAAGATCAGCACCTTAAGCGACGAGGAAAAAGAAAAGGGCCTGATCGCCGCTTCGGCGGGCAATCACGCCCAGGGCGTGGCATACGCGGCTCATAAATTCGGCGTGAAGGCTGTGATCGTTATGCCCACAACCACTCCGCTTATCAAAGTGGAAAGGACCAAAAGCTACGGGGCGGAAGTGATCCTTAAGGGCGACGTTTATGACGAGGCCTGCGCCTATGCTCTGGAACTGGCGGAAAAAGAAGGCTATACCTTCATTCATCCTTTCGACGATCCCGCAGTTGCCACCGGGCAGGGAACCATCGCCATGGAGATCGTCCAGGAACTCCCGCTTGTGGATTATATCCTGGTGCCTGTGGGCGGCGGCGGACTTGCTGCCGGCGTTTCCACCCTGGCAAAACTTCTGAATCCTCATATCAAAGTGATCGGCGTGGAACCTGCAGGCGCGGCATGTCTGAAAGCCTCGCTGGAAAAAGGGGAAGTGGTGACTCTGCCTCATGTAAATACCATTGCCGACGGTACCGCCGTGCAGACTCCGGGCGGGAAAATCTTCCCGTATCTTCAGGAGAATCTGGACAGCGTGATCACCATAGACGACGATGAACTGATCATGGCCTTCCTGGATATGGTGGAAAACCACAAGATGATCGTGGAAAATTCCGGACTTCTCACAGTTGCGGCCCTTCGCCACCTCAGTTTTACCGGCAAGAAAGTAGTGGCGATCTTAAGCGGCGGAAACATGGACGTGATCACCATGTCCTCAGTAGTTCAGCACGGGCTGATCCAGAGAGACAGGATCTTTACGGTATGTGTGCTGATCCCTGAGAAGCCGGGCGAGCTTGTGCGGGTGGCAACCATTATTGCTGAAAATCAGGGAAACGTCATCAAGCTGGATCACAATCAGTTTGTGACGACCAACAGAAACGCCGCCGTGGAGCTTAAAGTTACCATGGAGGCTTACGGTACGGAACACAAGAATCAGATCGTTAAGGCTCTGGAGGACGCGGGATGCAAACCCAAGGTTATCCGCGCAAGCCTTTAAAGCTGACAGTGAAACCCAGATGAATCAAAATACAGAAGCGCTTCCACATCCTGCATTCGGAATGTGAAAGCGCTTTTTCTCTGAGTTCGTGTATTATCTGATGAATGACGATTATTTTACCTCGATCAGTTCATATTCATCATTGCCGAGACCGATCTTTTTGGCGTGCTCGATCCCTGTCCTCCAGTTCGTTGTGGGGAACATTGCCCCGAAATGGTCGTGGCCGGTATGATCCGCCTCAGAAAGGCAGGTGTTGGAAATGACCGGCTGCGCGTTTACCGCGTCGGCGCAGGCGATATCCAGGGCGACGGGATCAAATGAGGCGAAAAATCCCACATCCGGAACAACCGCCGCATCGTTTTCGGCATGACAGTCGCAATAGGGAGACACATCGATCACCAGGTTGATGTAAAAGCAGGGACGTCCGTCCACGACGGCTTTGGTGTATTCCGCGATCTTACAGTTCAGCACGTCATTGGATTCGTCGGAAGCGGCAAGAACCGCGTCTTTGGGACAGACGCCGATACATCTTCCGCAGCCTACGCATTTGTCATGGTTGATGGAGGCTTTGCCGTCTGTGAATTCAGGGGCTCCGTGTGCGCAGATCTTCTCGCAGCGGTGGCATCCGATACAGAGATCCTGATCGACGTGAGGCTTGCCGGCGCTGTGCATCTCCATCTTGCCGGCTCTGGAACCGCATCCCATACCGATGTTTTTCAGCGTGCCGCCGAAGCCGGTGGCCTCATGTCCTTTAAAATGAGCCAGAGAAATGAAAACATCCGCGTCCATGACTGCCTGTCCGATCTTGGCTTCCTTTACATATTCGCCGCCGTTTACAGGAACGTAAGCTTCGTCCGTCCCTTTCAGTCCGTCGGCGATCAGTACGTGGCATCCCGTGGAAAAAGGTGAGAAACCGTTGGTATACGCGCTGTCCAGATGGTCCAGGGCGTTTTTGCGCCCGCCCACATACAGGGTATTGCAGTCTGTGAGGAAAGGCTTTCCGCCCAGCTCCTTCACAACGTCGGCAACGGCTTTCGCGTAATTGGGGCGGAGAAACGCAAGGTTCCCGGGTTCCCCGAAATGAATCTTGATGGCAGTATATTTGCCGTCGAAATCAATATTTGATATACCGGCTTTTTTGATGAGCCGTTTCAGTTTATTGAGGAGACCGTCGTCAAATCCGGTCCGCATGTTGGTGAAATAAACTTTTGACTTTTCCATGAAATCATCCTCCTTTAGAAAACTGTTCCAGGCGGGGACTTCCCCATCTGATAAAATAATACTCCATCCATGGGTTCCTGACAAGATTTTATGGATTTTTTACTTGCGCCTGAGGAAATGCTGGGGTATATTGAAACTGATAAAGACAGTAGATCATATGCCGGAGGAAATGTGTTATGATAATGGATGATTATAACAAAGCATATAAAGCAGGCAAGAAAGATTACCAGGCCAGACTGCTCCGGGGAGAGCAGCCAACACTGCAGATCCTTGACGATATCCTTCCGCCCAGGGGATCTTATTCAGAAGTTCCGCTGGGACTGGTCCAGATTCCCATTGAACAGATCGTGGGAACGAAAACAGGAGGAAGAAGCAGTGCTTTTGCCGGCAACTTTATGCCGATCCTGAGAGAAAATACAGAATTTGCCTATAAGTGGGCCGCCTTAAGCGAAAGCCATTTAAACGAAGGTATCCGGGATCCCATCAAGGCTTATGAGTATATGAATAAGTTTTATGTGGAAGAGGGCAACAAACGTGTCAGTGTTCTGAAATATTACGACGCGGTCTCTGTCCCCGGTATTGTCACCAGGATCCTGCCGCCCAGAACAGAAGAGAAGGAAAACAGGATCTACTATGAGTTTGTGGATTTTTATGAGCTGTCCAAAGTAAATTATATCTGGTTTACAAAAACCGGCAGTTTCGCGAAGCTTCAGGCCCTTACGGGAAAAGAACCGGACCAGGTGTGGTCCGACGACGACAAGCTGACCTTCAGTTCTGTTTATACAAGGTTCACAGCGGAATTCGAAGCGGCGGGGGGAAAGAAACTTTCTATTACCCCGGGAGACGCGTTCCTTGCTTTTCTGACTGTATATGATTATGATACGGTCTGCGGCATGACCGCGGCGGAGATGAAAGCCACGGTAGCCAAAAGCTGGGAGGAATTCCATCTGCTGGAGCATGACGATGAGATTGATGTTAAAATGGATCCCACTGTCGAGAAGAAACCTCTTCTTACCAGGCTGCTCCCATTAAGCGCGCCGAAGCTGAAGGCCGCCTTTCTCTATGCCAAGACTCCGTCCTCCTCGGCGTGGACTTACGCTCACGAACTGGGACGTCTTCACCTGGAACAGACCTTCCCTGACGAAGTGACGACGGTATGTTATGAGAATATTACTTCTGATCTTGCGGAGAAAGCTATCCGGGACGCCATTCAGAAAGGCTGCAACATTGTGTTCACCACAGCGCCGGAGTTTGTGCAGGCAAGCGTGCAGGCAGCGATAGACAATCCGGACGTGAGGATACTGAACTGCTCCCTGAATACTTCCCACAGGTACATAAGGACGTATTACGCCCGTATGCACGAGGCGAAATTCCTGATGGGAGCCATTGCCGGAGCCATGTCGGAGAACGGCCTTCTTGCCTATATCGCGGATTATCCCATCTTCGGGACCATTGCCAATATCAACGCATTCGCCCTGGGAGCGAAACTCATCAATCCACGCGCGAAGGTTTATCTGGAATGGTCATCCCTGAAAGACGCCGATCTCGGCAAGGTTATGGACGGTCTGGCGGAAAAAGGGGTATCTATCGTGTCCGGGCGGGATATGGTGATCCCGGAGGACGCGTCCCGCTATTTCGGCCTTTACCGTATGGAGGACGGCATGCCTCATAATCTCGCCATGCCGCTGTGGCACTGGGGGAAATTCTACGAGCAGCTGATCCGGACCATCATGAACGGAACCTGGAAGTATGACGATATCACAGCGGAGAAAAAGGCGATCAACTACTGGTGGGGAATGTCCTCGGGAGTGGTTGACGTGATCTGTTCCCAGAATCTGCCCATCGGTACGCAGAGGCTTGTGTATCTTCTGAAGGATACGATCAGAAGAGGAGAGTTCAATCCGTTTTCCGGCGCCCTGTATTCTCAGCAGGGAGTCGTTCAGGAAGATCCTGACAGAAGTCTTTCTCCGGAAGAGATCATCCGGATGAACTGGCTGGCGAGAAGCGTGATCGGCTCCATCCCGGAACGCCAGGATCTGAAAGAGCAGGCGAAGCCGGTCACTCTCCAGCAGGGTATAGAAAAATAAAAGGATATATTGATATAATGAAAATACTTGCGATCGCAGATGAAGAATCAAAATATCTGTGGGATTTTTTTGAGAAAAGTAAAGTGGAGGGGATCGATCTTATCATTTCCTGCGGGGATCTGGATCCCCACTACCTTTCGTTCCTGGCAACGCTTACGTCAGTGCCGGTGCTTTACGTCCATGGGAACCATGACGACAAATACGAGCGGGTCCCCCCGGAGGGCTGCATCTGTATTGACGATAAGATCTACGTGCATGAAGGCGTGAGGATCCTGGGACTGGGCGGATCCATGAGATACAAACCCGGAGGCTGGCAGTATACCGAACGGGAAATGCGGCGCCGCATCCGGAGACTGTGGCCGAAACTCCTGTGGAACCGCGGATTCGATATTCTTGTCACCCACGCCCCGGCGTACAGCATCAACGACGGAAGAGACCTTCCCCATCAGGGGTTTAAAGCTTTCCTGAAACTGATGGATAAGTACCGGCCGAAATATCTTCTCCACGGACATGTGCATATGTCCTACGGCAGACAGCACAAACGTTTCGATCAGTACCAGGATACCAGAGTGGTCAATGCTTTTGAACGCTGTGTTATCGAGATAGAACCGGAAACCCCGGCCTATATAGGTGAAAACGGATAGATGTCAAGAAAAAATACTTGACATCTTTCTTTTTATAATGTATGATACCCAAGGTGGTCAGCAGATGGAGAAAATTGTAGAACAGACATTACTGTATGATTTTTACGGGGAGCTTCTTACGGAACGTCAGCAGCAGGTTTACGAAAGCGTCGTCCTGGAGGATTTTTCCCTCAGCGAAGTGGCGGAGGATCTTGGCATCAGCCGTCAGGGAGTGCATGATATGATCAGGCGCTGCAATCATATTCTGGAAGGATATGAGGAGAAACTCCACCTGGTGGAGAAATTTCTCAGAATCAGGGAACAGATCCACAGGATCCAGCAGATAGCCGGTGAGAAGCATGTACAGGAGATAGAGAAGATTTCCAGTCTTATATTGGAGGAATTATAGAGAATGGCATTTGAGAGTTTGACGGAAAAACTTCAGAATGTGTTCAAGAAACTGCGGGGCAAGGGACGTCTTACGGAAGAAGATGTCAAAACCGCGCTGAAGGAAGTTAAAATGGCGCTTCTGGAGGCGGACGTCAATTTTAAGGTTGTCAAGCAGTTTACGAAAGCGGTTCAGGAACGGGCGGTGGGCCAGGATGTGATGAACGGCCTGAATCCCGGCCAGATGGTGGTCAAGATCGTCAATGAGGAGCTGGTCAGCCTTATGGGCAGCGAGACGACGGAGCTTCCCATAAAGCCGGGCAACGATATCACCGTTCTTATGATGGCGGGCCTTCAGGGAGCCGGTAAGACCACTACAGTGGCAAAACTGGCAGGCAAGCTGAAGTCGAAGGGCAAAAGGCCCCTTCTTGCGGCCTGCGACGTATACCGTCCGGCGGCGATCACGCAGCTTCAGGTCAACGGAGAGAAACAGGGCGTGGAAGTGTTCTCCATGGGAGATAAACAGAGCCCTGTAAACATAGCGAAGGCCGCGGTGGAGCATGCGAAAACACATCAGCAGAACGTAGTGCTTCTGGATACGGCGGGACGTCTTCATGTCGACGAGGACATGATGCAGGAGCTTGCCGATATCAAAGCGAATGTACAGGTTGACGCCACGCTTCTTGTCGTGGATGCCATGACCGGACAGGACGCGGTCAATGTGGCTAAGACCTTTACAGATAAAGTCGGGATCGACGGCGTGATCCTTACCAAAATGGACGGAGATACCAGAGGAGGCGCTGCTCTTTCCATCAAGGCAGTGACCGGAAAACCTATCTTATACGTGGGTATGGGAGAGAAACTTTCAGATCTTGAACAGTTCTATCCCGACAGAATGGCTTCCAGGATCCTGGGAATGGGCGATGTGATGAGCCTTATCGAGAAGGCGGAAGCGGCCTTCGATCAGGACCAGGCTGCCGAGATGCAGAAGAAGCTGAAGAAGATGGACTTTGACTTTAACGACTATCTTACCAGCATGGAACAGATGAACAAGATGGGCGGGATCGGCAGTATCCTGAACATGCTTCCGGGGATCGGCGGCAAGATGAAGGATATCGAGAGCATGATCGATGAAGGCGCTCTGGAACGCACCAAAGCGATCATCCTTTCCATGACGGCTCAGGAGCGGAGTAATCCGGGAATCCTCAACGTTTCCAGGAAGAACCGTATCGCCAGAGGCGCCGGCGTGGATATCGCGGAGGTCAACCGTCTTGTGAAGCAGTTTGAGCAGAGCAGAAAAATGATGAAACAGATGCCCGGGATGATGGGCGGCAAACCAGGTAAAAGAGGCGGCTTCAGGCTTCCCTTTTAAATAAATAAAAACAGATAAAAGCTATAAATGGAGGAAAACTAAAATGGCAGTAAAGATCAGATTAAGAAGAATGGGACAGAAAAAAGCACCTTTCTACAGAATTATTGTTGCAGATTCCCGCAGCAAACGTGACGGAAAGTGCATCGAGGAGATCGGAACCTACGATCCGAATCTGGAGCCCAGCGCATACAAAGTAAACGAAGAGGCCGCTAAGAAATGGCTTGCAGCAGGCGCGCAGCCCACAGAAACTGTTGCAAAAATCTTCAAGATCGCCGGAATCGAGAAATAATAGATACCGGTACAGACAGATACCGGCACAGGGAGGTATGTAATGAAAGAACTGGTTGAAGTAATTGCAAAATCTCTTGTTGATCATCCGGACGAGGTAGTTGTTACCGAGAACGAAAAAGAAGATGCAGTTATCATCGAATTAAAGGTGGGTTCTTCCGATATGGGTAAAGTGATCGGAAGACAGGGAAGGATTGCAAAAGCGATCCGTACCGTGGTAAAAGCCGCTTCTTCAAAGAGCAGCAAAAAAGTAATTGTGGATATTCTGCAATAAAGTATGGACAGGAGCTGTGGAAACATGGCTCCTTCTTTCACGTAGGAGTTGTTTATGGAAGATTTACTGAAGGTTGGAGTGATCACCACCACTCACGGTGTGCGTGGCGAGGTGAAGGTATTCCCTACGACAGATGATCCGGAACGTTTCCTGGAGCTTGAATATGTGCTCCTGGATACGGGGAAGGAGCACAGAAGGCTGGATATCAGCCGTGTGAAGTTTTTTAAAAATCTTGTGATACTGAAATTTGACGGTGTGGATAACATCAATGACATAGAGAAGTACAAAGGCTGTGATCTCTGGATCCCCAGGGAAGAAGGACAGCCGCTGGGCGAAAATGAATATTACGTGGCGGACCTTCTGGGAATGGACGTGGTGCTGGAAGACGGCGCGCATTTCGGCGTGTTGAGGAATGTAATGGAAACGGGAGCCAACGACGTGTATATCATTGATTCTGATGAAAACGGCGAAGTCCTCCTCCCTGCCATCCGTGAGTGTATCAGAAAAGTGGATACCCAGAAGAACACCATGACCGTACATCTGATGAAAGGGCTGATATAAATGAATTTCCATGTTCTGACGCTTTTTCCGGAAA
>CALWGI010000046.1 GCA_944380045.1 uncultured Blautia sp. | reverse complement strand
CAGGTCTCCCCTGTACACTGACACTGCTCAAACCTCATATCTTATTCATCAAACAGCGGCGTGGAGAAATACCGCTCTGCCGTATCCGGAAGGACTGTGACGACTGTTTTGCCCTCTCCCAGTTTCTTCGCCAGCTTCAGGGCCGCCGCCACATTGGTTCCGGAGGATATGCCGCACATGATTCCTTCTTTCGCGGCCAGCTCCTTTGACACGCGGATGGCTTCCTCGTCTGTGACGATACAGATATCGTCGTAGATATCTGTGTTCAGGATCTCAGGGATCACGCCGTCGCCGATTCCCATCTGGATATGGGTTCCGATAGATCCGCCGGAAAGAATGGCCGCATGCTCCGGCTCCACCGCCCAGATCTCCATGTCCGGGTTCTTTGCTTTCAGTATTTCGCCGATACCGGTGATAGTGCCGCCCGTTCCGATTCCGGAACAGAAACCGTCGATGGGGCAGTCCGCCTGCTCCAGGATCTCAAGCGCCGTACCGGATCTGTGGACCGCCGGGTTGGCGGGATTCTCGAACTGCTGCGGAACGAAAACCCTCGGGTCTTCTTTTGCCATACGAAGCGCGGTGTCCAGGCACTCCTGGATACAGGCGCCGATATCGCCGGCGTCATGGATCAGGATCACCTCCGCGCCGTAATGGCGGACCAGTTTCCGCCGTTCCTCGCTGACGGAGTCCGGCATGATGATCTTCGTCTGATACCCCCGCACCGCGCCCACCAGCGCAAGGCCGATCCCCTGATTGCCGCTTGTGGGTTCCACGATGATCGTATCTTTATGGATCAGGCCCTTTTCCTCCGCGTCCCGGATCATATTGTAAGCGGTCCTTGTCTTGATGGATCCGCCCACATTAAGGCCTTCGAATTTCACCAGAATCTGGGCGCTGCCTTTTTCCGGCATACGTTCCAGACGGATCAGAGGCGTATGTCCCATCGCCTCAAGAATATTATTATAAATCATTACCGTTCACATACCTTTCTTTTCCTGGTAAAAATTTTATCATATATTCTATTCAGGGACAAGCTTTCTCAACCCTCCAGTTTCCACTTCGACAGCATTTTCCCAAGCTGTTTCGCGATCAGGCCCACCAGCAGCGCCGCGGCGACGGTTCCTTCTCTCACGCCCTGCAGTCTCCCGGTAAAAACAAAAGAGAGGACACAGGCGATCGCCACAAGCGTCACATCGAACCCTACCTTCATATAACCGAATTTTACGGGAAGAACCTTGCAGATCGCCAGCACTACGCCCTCTCCGGCCAGAACCACTACTCCGGCTTTTACTTCCAGGCTCACGCCTACAGCCACCAGGAAAATGCCGATCAGACACACCAGCCACTGCTGCAGATAATGATCACAGGTAATTCCCTGTACAGCCCACACGCCGAAATCTGTCAGATATCCGAAGAAAAACGCAACCGGAAGCTGCATCAGCTGTATGGGATGGTATTTTTTTCTCAGGATCAGGATCTGCAGGAGGATAAAAACGCAATGCATAATGATCGTAGCCGTTCCCACCGTCAGCGGTGCAAACAGGCTGACTACATACGGAACACTTGATATCGGGGAGGTTCCAAGACTTGCCTTGATCGAAAAAGCCACGCCGAAGGCCATAATGGCGAGGCCCGCAAGAAGGAGAAGATATCTCCGGATGATATAAATATGTGTTTTTTCCACTCAGTTCATTCCTTTCATTCAAAGAGGACTCATCCTCTTCCTGTTATCTGAGGCTCATTAAGATATTTTCCGTGTACCCAAAAACAGACCTCTGACATTTCTGACAGAAGTCTGTTTGAAGATTGCGTTTAATTTTTCATTAAAACAGACACCGTGTTACTCTTCGCTCTGCGCTTCCTCTGCTGTCTCTTCCTCCGGAACTTCTCCGGCGTGAACGGCAGTTACCGTACATACCACTGCGTCCGGATCCGTCATAAGATCGATATCTTTATCCTTGGCGATATCCAGATCCTTAACCTTGATCACATCGCCGATCTTCATCTCGCCTACATCTATTCTTACCTTGTCAACCAGGGCTGACGGATAAGCTCTGTAGGAGATCTCTCTCAGGCTTTCCTGAAGTACGCCCTCGGCGATCTTGTCATGGTTATGGAAAATAACTTCCGCAACAGAATGTACTTTCTCATTGCTTACCAGAGCCTGGAAGTCCACTTCGTCCACTCTGCCTGCCAGGGAGTTAAAATCCACTTCCTTGATCAGCACATTGTACACCTGTCCTTCTACATCCAGCATGATCTGGCTTCCTTTGTTAGCGGTTTTCAAAAGGCGCTCCACATCGGACTTCTGCATCTTCACAGGAATGGAACCTTCAATTTCCCTGCCGAACAGGTTGCCGGTCACATAACCCTCTCTTCTTAATCTTTTTGCCTTGACGTCCATGCTTCTTTTTTCAGCTTTTAAAGTATTCATTTATCTTTTCCTCCAAAAATCTGATTGCTTAGCAGCCTTCAACTTTTTAATGAAAAAGAGGTTTGTTAAGTATTTTGTTTCCCTGTTACGGTTTATATTATAGCAGTGTCTTTTGAAACAGATTAACCAAAATATTTATTTTTTTGCTTTATTTTTTGTTCATGATTTAATTTACGGAAAATATCAACAGAATATTGCAAATATACAGATTTTGTTTCGGCTGACTGAAAGAAAGTTTTGTATAGAGAAACAGAGCTGCCGCTTAACACGACAGCTCTGCTTCCTATAATTTTATGTATTTCATTTACATCTTATCTGCGAACTTTTTTACGAAGTAATGCACCGATAACAGCCATGCTTCCAAGAAGTCCTGCGACAGGTGCTGCTGTATTAGTAGTATCTGCTGTCTTCGGAGCTTTCTTCTCTGTAGTCTGAGTGCTGCTTACTGTATTTGTTGTCTCTGTTTTCTGTACAGTATTGGTGTTATTACCAGTATTTGTCTGTCCCTGATTTCCGGACTGGCCAGGATTTACAGTCTGTCCCGGATCTGTCGGCTGACTGGGATCTACAGGCTGACTGGGATCTGTCGGCTGATCGGGATCTGCAGGCTGATCGGGATCATCCGGCTGATCAGGATCTTCCGGCTGATCTGCTTCAATTGCTTCTACCAGTACTGTATGTCCGCCTACGGAACCATAGGGAATCTGGATCTCTGTATCCTGAACAACGCCTTCTGCCAGCTGATATCCTTCCGGAAGCTGGAAATCTTCTCCTACAACGAAGGTGCAGAGTTCTCCGTGCTCGCCTTCTTCTGCAGGTGTAAGTACAGTTGTTCCTACTACTGTTCCCTCAAGAGTCTCGAAGGTAATCGTCAGTTTTGTCTCTGTGGATTCCTCACCGATCTTCTGGATATTGACATCAAGATGAGTTCCTTCGATTGCGAAGAAATCTCCGCTGACTGTCATCTCATATCCTTCCGGTACATACTGCTGCAGTACCTGATAGTTCTGGATTCCTTCCGGAACAAAGTAATCGCCTCCGGCAATCACTTCGCCGTCACAGATAAACGCAATGTTCATGATGATCGTATTATCGATCTTTTCAAGCGGAACCTCCAGCTTGCCGCCTTCTTCTACGAAGAAGTCTCCGCTGACTCTCATCTTATAGCCATCCGGTACATACTGCTCAAGGATTGAGTAGTTCTGTACGCCTTCCGGAAGGAAGAAATCTCCGCCGGCTACAAATTCATCATTATACATGAAACGTACATTCATGATAACGTCTTTCTGAACCTTTTCAAGCGGAACTTCCAGCTTGCCGCCCTCTTCTACGAAGAAGTCTCCGCTGACTCTCATCTCATATCCTTCCGGTACATACTGCTCAAGGATGGAGTAGTTCTGTACGCCTTCCGGAAGGAAGAAATCTCCGCCAACTACAGTCTCACCGTCATAGGTGAAGATCACGTTCATGATAACGTCTTTCTGAACCTTTTCAAGCGGAACTTCCAGCTTGCCGCCTTCTTCTACGAAGAAGTCTCCGCTGACTCTCATCTCATATCCTTCCGGCACATACTGTGAAAGGATGGAGTAGTTCTGTACGCCTTCCGGTAAGAAGTAATCTCCGCCGACTACAGTTTCGCCGTCATAAGTGAAGATCACGTTCATGATGACATCTTTCTGAACTTTTTCAACAGACACTACCAGCTTGCCGCCTTCTTCTGCCATAAAGTCGCCGCTTACAGTCATCTGATATCCTGCCGGTACATATTTCTGAAGTACAGCGTAGTTCTGTACGCCTTCCGGTACAAAGTAATCACCGCCGGCAACTACTTCATCGCCATCCTTGAACTGGATGTTCATGATGATCTCTGTCTGCTCGTCAGCAATCTTCTCTACTCTGACAGTTTCTTTACCGCCTTCTGTTACCATAAAGTCGCCGCTTACAGCTAATTTATAGTTTTCCGGTAAATATTTTTCCAGAACAGAATAGTTCTGTACGCCTTCCGGTAAGAAATAATCTCCACCGGCGATCACGTTTCCGTCAGCATCTACGAAACAGATATTCATGATAACATCTGTAGCAACTTTCTTAACTGTTACGTCAAGTTTGCCGCCCTCTTCTACCATGAAGTCGCCTGTCTCTGTCATCTCATAACCTGCCGGTACATACTGCTCCAGAATAGAACGGTTCTGTACGCCTTCCGGTAATGTGTAATCTCCGCCGGCAATAAACTCACCGTTCTCATCTACGAAGCGTACGTTCATGATAACGTTCTTCTGTACCTTTTCAATAGCTACATCCAGATGAGTTCCGGCCTCTGCCATGAAATCACCGCTTACTGTCATCTGATAACCTGCCGGTACATATTTTTCAAGCACAGAATAATTCTGTATGCCTGCCGGTACGGAATAATCTCCTCCGGCAATCACTTCATCTCCATCTTTGAACTGGATATTCATGATAACATCAGTAGTGATCTTTTCAATAGCCACTTCCAGATGTGCTCCAGCTTCTGCCATGAAGTCTCCACTTACCGTCATCTGATAGCCTGCCGGTACATACTGCTCCAGTACAGAGTAGTTCTGTACGCCTGCCGGTACTGTATAATCACCTCCGGCAACTACTTCGTCTCCATCCTTAAACTGGATATTCATAGTTACATCTGCGGTGGTCTTTTCAACAGATACTTCCAGATGTGCTCCAGCTGCAGCTGTGAAATCGCCGCTTACTGTCATCTGATAACCTTCCGGTACATATTTTTCAAGTACAGAATAGTTCTGTACACCGGCCGGTACAACATAATCGCCTCCGGCAACTACTTTGTCTCCGTCTTTGAACTGAATGTTCATAACAACATCAGCTGTAATCTTTTCAACAGATACTTCCAGATGCGCTCCCTCTGTAGCTGTAAAATCGCCGCTCACGGTCATCTGATAACCTTCCGGCACATACTGTTCCAGTACAGAGTAGTTCTGTACGCCTTCCGGTACTGTGTAATCGCCGCCAGCAACTACTTCGTCTCCGTCCTTGAACTGGATGTTCATGGTAACGTCTGTGGAAATCTTCTCAACAGATACTTCCAGATGCGCTCCCTCTGCAGCTGTAAAATCACCACTTACTGTCATTTTATAGCCTGCCGGTACATACTGTTCCAGTACAGAATAGTTCTGCACGCCTTCCGGTACTGTGTAATCGCCGCCGGCAACTACTTTGTCTCCGTCCTTGAACTGGATGTTCATGGTAACGTCTGTGGATATCTTTTCAACATTTACTACCAGACGCGCTCCCTCTGCAGCTGTGAAATCGCCGCCCACTGTCATCTGATAACCTTCCGGTACATACTGTGCCAGTACAGAGTAGTTCTGTACACCGGCCGGTACTGAGTAATCGCCGCCGGCAACTACTTCGTCTCCGTCCTTGAACTGGATGTTCATGGTAACGTCTGTGGAAATCTTCTCAACATTTACCTCTATATCTTCGCCGGCTGCCGCCCAAAAGTCACCACTTGATGTCATCTGATAACCTGCCGGTACATACTGCTCCAGTACATAGTACTTCTGTACACCGGCCGGAACGGAATAAGCTCCGCTCCCAACACTTATTCCATCACACAGGAACGTAACATTCACGGTAACAGTTGCACTATTGGTCTCCACGGAATCTGTCTCCTCATCGACAGACAGTGTTTCAACAGTCTCTTCTGCAACCTCTTCTGTTTCTTCCTCAGAAGTTTCTTCTGCTTCCTCAGTCTCCTCTTCAGAAGTTTCTTCCACTTCTTCAGCCTCTTCCTCAGAAGTTTCTTCTACTTCCTCGGTTTCTTCTTCAACTTCGCTGTCCTCCACATTGGATTCAGCAACGTCGATAGCCTGGGTCTCTGCAGCTGCTTTAACAACAGGTACGTTAGCGCTGGTTCCAATTGTAGCTACTAAAGCGCCTGCCAGGCATGCCTGCATTAACTTTTTCCTATACATTTGGGGTTCCTCCTTCTTTTTTTACGTAAATGAAATACATTGGATAAGACAGCTTTGTCCAATCGGTTATGAACTGTGTCCCCGGTGTCGCGATTAAAATGTCTTTTCTCTCTTCACAGTCAAAATTCAGACACAAACCCATGCTTATCTAATTAAACAAATATATCTTACTCTTTCCTGATTTTTCTCACATCCAACTTAGGTATGAACTTTTTCAAATTTTTTCGCAAAAAAAATAGCCATTCCAGCTTCAGAACGGCCATTTTAGCAAGATATCCGGCAGTAAAATCTGCCGGATACCTCAAAAATCTTTTATTCACTTATATATCTCCGCCTTTTTGGTGCGGATTAACGGTCACGCCTGCCAGTTTTCTATGTAATCCAGTATCTCCTTCGGATCATCCATAAACTCGCAGAGCTTCAGATTCTCTCTGTCCATGAAATCCCTGTCCGCGGTCTGCTCAAGCAGCTCTTTTATAATATCATAATAGCCTTCAACATTATAAAGCACGATAGGACGGTTCAGTCTTCTCAGGCTTTTGAGTGTCAGGATCTCGAAAAACTCCTCATAAGTGCCGATCCCTCCCGGCGCCACAATAGTCGCCTCGGACCGTTCTTCCAGAAGCTTCTTGCGTTCCCGCATCGTCTCGGTAAATATAAACTCCGAACAGTGTTCGTAAAGAACGCCCGGCTGGTCAAAAAAGGTGGGAGCGATTCCCAGAATATAACCGTGATAAGCGTCCACTCCCCTGGCTGCCGCGCCCATAAGTCCTGTCGCTCCTCCGCCAAACACCAGACCGTGGCCTCTTAAGCCCATCATCCTTCCCAGTTCTTCTGTTTTCTCATAATATACCGGAGCCAGTTTCGCGCTGGACGCTCCATAAATACAGATATTCATAACAGATTACGCCAGCATCTCATCCTTCTTCGCAAGGATGGCTTCCACCGCCGCGCCTGCCGGGCAGTCACAGTATTTCGCCCCTGCGGCTTTGATCTCTCTTCCGTGAGCGGCAACGCCTTTGGCCTGCTCTTCTCCGCCGAACACTTTCGCGCCCATCTCGGACTCCGCGAAACTGATCAGACCGTCCACAGTAACAATATCCGCTTCCAGTTCTTCAATATATTTCCCGGTCTCTTCCGCTTCCTTCTCTGTTCCCACGGAATCGATCCATTTCCGCGCCGCGTCTTTCACTTCCTGACAGGCGGTGGCAGCCGCTATGAGCTCTTTTGATCTTTCAATTACATACTGCTGTACTTCTTTTGTCATTTTGCATTACCTCCCTGGTCTTTGTTGATTTCCTTAACATACAGGCTGACCGGAACATTCCTGATCTTCAGACAGGCCTGTTCGGATTTTCTGTCTCTGACGATATTATAACACTTCTTTCTCTATAACACCAAATAATTTCATCACAAAAACGGGGCTGAAAATCAGCCCCGCACCTCTGTTTGGATATTATTTTCACCGGTCAAAATGTATCCCGCTCCAGTATACACACTCTCTGATCTCTGTCTCCGGCAGAAGTTCTACGCCTTCCAGCGCCCATCTCTTAAATTCCGCAAATCCCACTCTGTCGATGATATAACCGATATGCTCTTTTCCGCCCGGCGCTCCGGGATCGATATACTCCTTTACAAACCGGTAAGTGTTCAAGATGATCTTTACAATAGTATCCTCATCTGTCCAGATCAGGAAGTCCTCTCCCAGTCTGGGATTTTTCTTTCCGGTTCTTCCCATCAGCGTTAATTTATAATATTTCTTCGGGCTCCTCGTCAGCGCCCTGGTAGGACATTTTGTTATACAGACTCCGCAGCCGATGCATTTTTCATGATCCCGGACGATCTTATAATTCTCCATATGCAGAGCGTCCACAGAAAGGCTTCTGCACCCCTTGACGCAGGCCTGGCAGCTGACGCATCTGGAAGGATCATACTGAGGCATGGTCATACCGATGATCCCGAAATCGTGCATCCTGACTTTGGCGCAGTCGTTGGAACAGCCCGTGAGAGCCACCTTGAAGTGAAGATCATTGGGAAAAATCTCTTTTTCAATTCTTTTTGCAAATTCTGAGGTATTATAGTTGGCAAAAGGACAGACGTTATTTCCGATACACGCGCTGATATTTCTTGTGCCGGAAGCGGGATATCCTGTTCCCGGCTCTTTCTGATTGATATCCAGAAGTTCTATGATCGGCTGGAGCATCTCGTTGATCTCATCCATATCTTCCAGACGTATGCCTTCGATCTCAAAGCCCTGACGGGTGGTAAGATGTACAATACCGTTTCCGTATTTCTCCGCGATCTCCTGCACCATTCCCAGGATTTCCGCCTTGAGATATCCTCCCGGAACACGGATACGGGAAGCGCCTTCACCCCGCGCCTTACCGATCCTGTAGGCGTTCTTTTTCGCAAGTTTCGTATTTATATCCAGACCCATAATCCACTCCTCCTGTTTAATCGATGAGATCCCGGCTTTCCGCGTAATTAAATACCGGTCCGTCAAGACATACGTAGGTATCGTTCATTTTGCAGTGTCCGCATTTACCCAGGCCGCAGCACATCTTTCTCTCATGGGAAATCCAGATATTTCCCTCTTTTATTCCCCGCTTCAGTATTTCCATAATAGTAAACTTAATCATTACCGGAGGCCCTACCGTTATGAAAACTGTGTTGTCCGGATCTGCTATGGGAAGATCAGGGATATATTTTGTAACCATTCCGGTAAGGCCCTCATATCCCTCCGACGCGGAATCCACCGTCCTGATCACATGAATTCTCTTTTCCCACTGTTCAAAATCTTTTCTGAACAGGATATCCTGCGGGGATTTGAAACCTGCGATAAGAGTGACGCTGACGGCTTCCTCCGGACGCCCGGCAAAATAGTCCACAATTCCCTTAACAGGAGAAAGTCCGGTGCCTCCTGCCACCACCACAATTTCTTTTCCTTTAAAATTCTCAATATCGAAGCCGTTTCCATAAGGCCCCCGCATCAGAAGTGTATTGCCCACGTAATGCTGGAATATCTTATTGGTGACTCTTCCCACCCTGCGGATCGTCAGATCTACATAATCCTCTCCGATGCCGCTGACTGAGATCGGCGCCTCGCCGTATTTGGGGATGGACACTTCAAAGAACTGTCCCGGCTTTACTCTGCCGGCTTCAGGAAAACTCATGCGGAAAGTATATTCTATATCTGTATGCGGAATGATCTCTTTTACCTGAGAGGAAAAAGGAATGTATTCATTTTTCATTTACGCTTCCTCCTTTGCCAGACGATTGATAATATTTACATAGGAGATATATTCCGGACAGACGGCATCGCAGCGGCCGCAGCCCACGCACATGGGAAAGCCGAATCTTTTTTCAAAATCATAGATCTTATGCATTACCTTAAAGCGCATTCTCTCTCCCTGATTTTTTCGGAAACTGTTTCCTCCCGCGATGTCCGTATATCCGTCCACCTGGCAGGACGCCCAGACTCTTCTCCGCTCTCCCGTATTTTCATTATCCCGGTAAATGATATCCTGCATGGTAAAACAGGTACAGGTAGGACAGACGAAATTGCAGCGGCCGCAGCCGATACATCTGCTTCCGTAAGATTCCCATACCGAATCCGAAAAAGTCTCTGTGGAAAGATTTCGGGGGAGTGTCACTTTTTCTCTGTTCTCTGTCACATGGTCAGGAATCACTTCCTGTTCCCGGCAGTCTTTTCCGTCAAAGTATTTCTGAAATTCCCCTGTCTTCAGATCTGCCAGAACAGAATCTCCCTCCACTTTCAGATAGAGATCATAATCTTCCGTACAGTTTGTTCCCATACTGACACAGAATCCAGTATCACAGGTCTCCTCACATCCCATCAGCACAAAACGGGCGTTTTCCCTGAGGCGCTTATAATAAAAATCTTCCGGTCCATTGGTGAGATAAATCGCGTCCAGTCTTCTCAGGGCATGAAGATCACAGCTCCACAGAAAGATCAGCGCCGGTTTTTTCCTGCACGCCGGCACTGATGTGCTGTCCTCTGTAAAATAAAAAAGAACCTCGTTCACAGGAAGAAACGCTTCCTTAAACGAATAATCCGATCTCCTGCTCCAGCAGATTTCATCCAACGATTCCACTTTCCCGTAACGGATCACATCCGTGTCAGAAAAGCATCCCTCACCGGCGAAAAGCTTCGGCGCGAAAATATCGTAATCCTGTTTCAGACAGTTGAATATTTCATCAGCAGTCTGTTTTTCCAACTGATATCCCATAATTCTACTCCTTTTCTTCAAGACCCGCCGCGATAAGACGAAATCCGAAGTTTCTGTATACATCTTCGGATCTCCGTGCGTCCCCGCGAATGGTTAAATATTCCCCGTGTCTTCTGCATCATATCCGAAGACAAAAAAATATTCCGTGACATATCTCACGGAATATCGTTTCATACCGATTATTTAATATTCTCCTGTTCTGTAAAAAGCAGCCATTTTAGCCGGATCCGGAATATAGATTTTCTTTTTCTCCATTATGATCAGGCCAAAGTCCTGCAGTTTCCCGCAGACACGGGACGCCGTTTCTCTGGGAACCCCCAGAAGATCCGCCAGAAACGTCACCGGCAGATCCATATCGATCTTAATTCCCTTCTCGGACGGGATGCCAAAATCCCTTGCCAGCTTCCAGAGTTTGGAGGCAAGTTTTCTCTCCAGATAAATACTGCCAACAGTATTTTTCAGCTGATGTCCCAGCCGCCAGAGTTTCCGTTCCTGATACCGGAACAGATTCTTCGTCAAGGCGAAGTCCTGTTCCATCAGCTGCATCATTCTGTCTTTTCTGATCACAAAGAAACTGCATTTCTCCAGCGTTTCACAGAAGATCGTATTAAAGTCCGCCACAAGGCTCTCATTGGCGATATTATGCTTTCCCAATACAAATAATATTTTCTTTTTCCCGCATTTCGTCAGATTATAGATCTGAACCTTTCCTTCCAGAATAAAAAATATATTGGAATTCTCTTCACGGGCCCGGATACAGAAACGGTTCCTGGGATATGTCACGATCTTTCCATACTGTATGAAATCCCGGCAGGTATCCTGCTTACAGTCTTTTAATATCCACAGTTCCTTCAGTTCCTGATATCCTTCCATAGACCTGTATTCTCCTCCTTTAATTTCCTTCCGTCAGGGCAGGTGCGTCTGAAGCGGCGTCTTCCGCCTGCTCTCCTGCATTCCGTTTCATTATAGCAGCTTTATACCGCTTTCCTGTAAGCAGGATTCCGCTGGTCAGCGCCGTAAGGGGAGCCACTGTCACCAGTCCCAGGCTTCCCACGATCGTCTGCAGGATCTCGGCGGAAACATATTTATAATTCAGGATGTTTTCGATGGGCGTTCCCTGCGCCATGAAAGTCATCAGAAGCGCTATGTATCCTCCGGAATATGCCAGAAGGAGTGTCGTGGTCATGGTTCCCATCGCCGCGCGCCCCACATTCATTCCCGAAAGCATCGCTTCTTTCCATCCAATGTCCGGCTTCTTGTGCACCACCTCGTTGACCGCGGAGGTGATATCCACAGAAAGATCGATCATCGCCCCGGAAGCCCCGATGAAGATCGCGCTCATAAAGATCCTGGTCAGACTGAGATCCTGATACCCCGCGTACAGAAGGCTCTCCGAATAGGACATCACCGCGCCGTGGATCTTGAAGGCATCGGTAAAAATACACCCCAGAATACATGTCACCAGCACGCCGAGAAACGCGCCTCCGCAGGCGGCCAGCGTCTTCATGTCAAATCCGTATACAAAGAATATGATCAGAAGGGTCAGGAAGGCCGTGATCAGGATACCGCACCAGATGGGATTCGCCCCTCCCAGATAGGCGGGCACCAGGATCTTCCAGATAGTGAGGATGGTAATGGCGAAAGAGCACACCGCCCGCAGTCCCGTCCCTCCCGCGAACAGGATCAGGAACAGGATGAAGATTCCCGCCAGTATCAGTTCTTTGTCGATCCGGTAATGATCGTTCATCGTTACGGAAGTGATGCCGTCGTCGTTATAGCTTACCACTACGTGGGCCACGTCGCCCTCCTCAAAAATCTTGTCGGATTCCAGAGAGCCGCTGAGCATATTTACCGCCCTGGTCTCGTCCCCCTTGAATTTTCCTTCCAGAAGCTCCACCTCGCAGTACTGCTCCCCCGACTGGATGAGGCCCGAGCTTCGCACCGCGCTTTCGTCTGTTGATAAAACTTTTGCTTTTACTTTGTCTGTTCCCTGATAAATGACAGCATCCTCATAGCCCGTAGGAAGGGCTATGAGGATGACGATCAGCAATACCGCAATGATGGAAACAGAGTATTTTTTCAGTCTGTCCGTCATTATTTTTACTGTACTCCTGTGATTGCTGCCATTTTGTTGTAGATATCGGTGTTGTCATAGTATCCGCCGAACTGCTCCTGGCCGACGCCCATTGCGAACACTTCTACAGGAAGTCCTGTGTGCGCGTAGGAGGAGAAGTCGATACCGGATTTGTTGTTCAGGATATGAGTGATCGTTACGGTAAGAGGTTCGTAGCTTCCGTATAATACATACTCTTCCTGGCTGAATTCTTCTTCCTCGCCGGTACGGCTCATGGTCTCTTCGTATGCAGCCTGCAGCTTCTGATACTCATAGTCTGTCATAACGAGAGTGCCGCTTTCTTCTCCTTCCGGATGCTCATCCTTGCTGTCCGCCTGATTGGTGGTCTCTGTGGTTCCCTGGGGAGCCTGAAGGCCGAACAGTTCCGTCACATCCTGCATAACGGTTTCGAAATCAGTCTTATTCTCTTTGTATCCTGCCACATAGTCAGAATCGAATTTCGCGTAGGAAATCTTCTGGTTAGTCAGGTTGGTAAGGAAGGTGTCATAGTCTGTTCCCGCGAAACCAATCGTCAGACCGCCGGTCTCGTGGTCTCCTGTCACCAGGATCAGAGTCTCGTCCGGATGCTCATTGTAGAATTCAACCGCTTTGCCTACAGCCTCGTCCAGGGCGACAGTATCTGTAATGGTAGCGCCTGCGTCGTTCGCGTGACATGCCCAGTCGATCTTGCCGCCTTCTACCATCATGAAGAAACCAGTCTCGTTATCCAGAACCTCGATACCTTTTTCCACATAATCCGCAAGCGCCCACTCGCCTTCTTCCAGATCCATGTCATAGCTCATGGCGTCGTCGTCAGCAAGAGTCTCGTCGATCACGATAGTTTTTCCGGACTCAGCGGTAAGAGCTTCCGCCTCTGCCTTTGTTCTTACTACAGTGTAGCCTGCTTCTTGTGCCAGCTGGTAGAGATCTGTCTGATCTTCGTTCTCGCCTGTGGGGCTTAACAGTCCGCCGCCTGCGAAATAGTCAAATCCGCTGTCGATCAGCTCCTGTCCGATCTCATAGTAGCTGCTTCTGGAAGCCTGATGCGCATAGAAAGCCGCCGGCGTCGCATGGTTCAGGTTTACGGTGGAAAGGATTCCGACTTTGTAACCAAGCTGCTCTTTCACCTTCTCCGCGATGGTTTCATAAGAAGTCTGCATGGTCTCGTCCATGTTGATGGTTCCGCTGTAGGTCTTGTGGCCGGTAGCGATAGAAGTCGCTGTGGAAGCGGAATCCGGGCAGAAGGATGTGCTGTCGTAAGTCTGAGCGGATCCGGCTACCGGGAAGTTCATCATATTCAGCTTGCTCTCGCTGGTAAGAATGTCGTCCCCGTCGTCCTCAACGGCGTTAAGATAATAGTTGGTAGTCTGGATCTGCGGATAGCTCATTCCGTCGCCAATAAAAAGGAACACATACTTCGGTGTCTTTGCCGCTGCGTCTTCTGTCGCTGCGGCTGCTTCAGCAGTTTCTTCTGCAGCTGCTTCTTCAGTTGCGGCTGCCGCATCAGCAGTCTCTGTTGTTTCTGCGGCGAATGCTGCCTGTGCAGGCGCCGCGCAGGGAGCCATAACGGCTGCTGCCAGTAAAAAGGCACTGAGTTTTTTTGCGTTCATAGAATGTTGTTCTCCTTTTTTCTCTTTTTCATAATTGATTTTCTTCTCAGGAGCGATGCCCCGATAGAAAGAGATTAACATTCAATTATTAAAACTTCCCGCGCCCCTTTGTAAAATATAAATCAAATATTCCGGCCAAATGTGAAATTCCTGTCAGGCGTTCCCCTGCCGGTCCATCACCTCTTTCAGGGTTCTGCACAGGAGGCTGAAATCAATGGGTTTGGAGATATGCGCGTTCATTCCCGCCGCGGCCGTCGCGGAGAGATCCACCGCCTCTTTTCCGTTCCACGCCTTTATCACCTGCGCGCCGTACATATCCAGAAGCTCGCAGGCGATCTCCATATTGATCTCGTTATCCTCCGCCAGAAGGATCT
>CALWGI010000045.1 GCA_944380045.1 uncultured Blautia sp. | reverse complement strand
GAGCTGATCAGTAAAGACTGGTTCCAGACCCTTCCTGACTTCAACGCCTATGTTGTCCGCAAACAGCAGGCAATGGCGGATTACGCCGCAGGATCCCTTGCATGGACCCGCCGCGCTCTGGTGAATATCGCGAAAGCAGGATTCTTCTCCTCTGACAGGACCATCGAAGAATACAACCGGGATATCTGGAAACTGAACTAAAAAGCGTTAAGACGGTGAGAACCGTCGTTACAGCTCAGTGTCTTCCAATGTGTGTACAGCAGACAACAGGCCAGGGGCGGCCGCATGAATATGACCGCTCCCTGACCTGATTTTTTTATCAGATCTCATTTCCCGGGAATTTCGGAATTCCGTCAAATCCTTTCTGAAGATCCTCATCTGTGGGAATATAATCGCTCATTTCCCCGTTGTTGAATTTTTCATAAGCATACATATCGAAATATCCGGTTCCGGTGAGTCCGCATACGATGGTCTTTTCCTCACCGGTCTCCTTGCATTTCATGGCCTCGTCAATGGCAACTCTGATGGCGTGGGAGCTTTCCGGAGCCGGAAGGATTCCCTCCACCCTCGCGAATGTTTCCGCCGCCTCGAATACCGACGTCTGCTCCACAGCGCGGGCTTCCATCAGTCCGTCCGCGTAAAGCTGCGAAAGCACGGAACTCATTCCGTGATAGCGGAGGCCGCCTGCATGGTTTGCTGACGGGATGAATCCGCTTCCCAGCGTATACATTTTCGCCAGAGGCGTCACCATACCGGTATCGCAGAAGTCGTACACATATTTTCCTCTGGTAAGGCTGGGGCAGGACGCCGGCTCTACGGCAATAAACTGATAATCTCTTTCACCCCGGAGCATCTCGCCCATAAACGGAGAGATCAGACCGCCCAGGTTGGAACCGCCGCCGGCGCAGCCGATGATCATATCCGCTTTCACACCGTATTTGTCAAGGGCCGCTTTTGTCTCCAGACCGATGATGGACTGATGGAGAAGTACCTGGTTCAGCACGCTTCCCAGAACATAGCGGTATCCTTCCTGATGTGTGGCACATTCCACAGCTTCCGAGATCGCGCAGCCAAGGCTTCCGGTAGTACCGGGATGCTCGGCCAGGATCTTTCTTCCCACCTCCGTGGTATCGGAGGGAGACGGCGTTACCTTTGCCCCGTAGGTCCGCATCACTTCCCTGCGGAAAGGCTTCTGCTCATAGGAACATTTCACCATATATACCTGACAGTCCAGATCCAGATACGCGCATGCCATGGAGAGGGCTGTTCCCCACTGGCCGGCTCCGGTCTCTGTAGTCACGCCTTTCAGGCCCTGCTTCTTCGCGTAATACGCCTGGGCGATAGCGGAGTTCAGCTTGTGGCTTCCGCTTGTATTGTTTCCCTCGAATTTATAATAGATCTTCGCCGGAGTCTGGAGTTTCTCCTCCAGGCAGTAGGCGCGCACCAGAGGAGAGGGACGGTACATCTTATAAAAGTTAAGGATCTCCTCCGGGATTTCAATATAGGCGTTGTCGTTGTCCAGTTCCTGCTTCACAAGTTCGTCGCAGAATACCGCGCCAAGCTCCTCGGCCGTCATGGGTTTTAAGGTTCCCGGGTTCAGAAGGGGCGCCGGTTTGTTCTTCATATCCGCGCGGACATTGTACCATGCCCTTGGCATTTCCTGTTCTTCCAGATAAATTTTGTAGGGGATCTTCTTTGTTTCTGCCATAATTTTCTCTCCTCTCTTAAAATAAAAAAATACCCTCGTCTCCCACAGTTACGATTCTGCAGGGACAAGAGTATAAACTCCTGCGGTGCCACCCGGCTTGGTATCGGAATACCCGCTCAGCGCATACTTTCATATGCTTTCTTTGATAACGGAGTATGTTCTCCGGCTCGCCTACTGTATGATTCAGCTCGCCCTTGGAAGCCCATTCCCTTCTATCCCCGGCGCCGCATCCCACCAGCCGCGGCTCTCTGTACCCGGATTCCTAAAAGGTACTTACTCTTCTTCAACGGTTTACTAAGATGAAGTATTTATATCACAGTTTACATGCAATTGTCAACCCTGTTTTTAATTTTCAGAATTTTCTTTTTTTATAACCGGGGAGGCGCATATCAAAGCGCCCTCCCGGCAGTCTTCTCTGTTTCGGACTTCTGCTTCAGGAAACGGGATTCCGGCCGCGGATCTGTTCTGTCAGCTCCCGGCCGCCCTGCCGGTACCATTCTTCCACAAAAGTATCGAAATAACTTACCGGCTCCTCTCCCATGATGATCTGCAGAAAACTGTCCTTCTCCAGTTCTTTCAGAGACCGGGGGATCTCCACTCCCGTGTCGTCCAGATACTCCCTGGTCACAGGAACATATCCTCCGTCGATGAGGATCCCCACTGCCGACATCCGGGATTCCCAGGCGGCCCAGTCCTCAGCGGAAGGATCGTCCCCTTCCTGATATCTTCTGCACGCCTCATAATAGGAACGGGCGATCGCGCTCATCTCTTCCTCCGGAAGTTCTCCCTTAAGAGCCTCCCGGATTTCTTCTGTCACCTGATAGGTAGCCTCGTTATAATCCACGTTGATCACAAGCGGCCTTGCCGTGGGATCTACATTCAGGGCGAAATAATCGTTCACTTCTTCTGCGTCATCCGCCTCATACCGCGTATAGTCAAAGAGTACGCTGATGATCTTCATAACGATCTCCGGATGCTCATAGCCTTTGCGCACTACCACGTATTTATTATCCCGGAAGGAATCATACGCGTCTTCTTCGCAGGGCTCCTGGAGATAATAAGGCTCCCACAGGGCGTCCCCGTCCTGCGCCCGGCTGTCCATCAGAGGATTGTTCGGCGTCCACCACAGTCCGAAAAATGCGCCGCACCGTCCTTCCACCACAAGGTCTCTCAGATTGTTGTTCGCGCGGAGGGCAAAATTCCTGTCTATGACTCCCCTCTCATATAGACCGCGGAGATACCCGAGGGCTTCCTTCATCTCTTCTGTAAGAGATCCGTAGACGATACTGCCGTCCCGGTTCACCCAGCTCTGGGGATTCGCGCCGAAGCTGTCGAACACGGGATCCAGAGAGTAGCTGGAACTGGTGCTTCCCACCAGCTCCGTATCGCATACCAGGCCCACCGGCTCCTCGTCCGGTCCTGCGCCCATGCGGTTTTTCACAAAAGTCTCCACGATCTCAAAACCCTCTTCCAGAGTTTCCGGCTCCTCAAGTCCCAGCTGGTCCATCCAGTCTTTTCTGAGCCACAGAAGACAGGGACCGTGATCGATCACCGTCTCGGGAACCGCCATCAGTTTTCCGTCGAATCTGCCGGAATCCAGAAGACCGCTTCCATAGCTTTCGTACATGGCCTTGATCCGCGGGGAAGTACATTTCTCAAACACATCCGTCAGGTCTTCCACAAGATCGTTTTCCACCAGTTCCTTCAGTGTTTCCCGGTCCGACACCACCAGAATATCGGGAAGCGTCCGGTCCTTGACGATGATATTGACAAACTCGTCGTAGCGGTCCTCGCTTTCCATATAGACATTCTCATTCTGAATATTCAGCATCTGCCGCAGATATCTGGTATAGGCGTTGTCCTCATAAGTGTTCCCCTGGGGCAGATTGGAATTATTGGCGCCGTTCATCTGCCCCAGAGTATAGGTCACCAGCTCCGGATAACTGCCATAGGGCGTGGTTTCCGCCTTCTCCCAGGCTCTTCGCGTCTCTTCGGATACTTCCTGTCCCGTATTATAATGTCTGACCTCTCCCCCGGCGCATCCGCACGTCATACACAGCGCCGCAAGGAGGACTGCTGTCCATATCCTTTTCATTTTCATCTGCTATTCCTTTTTTCTCTCTTTGGGAAATCTCATCTCCACCTTCGTTCCCTCTCCCGGACGGCTGAAAATGCGGACCGCGTAATCCTCTCCGTACAGAAGGCGGATCCGGTCGTTGACGTTTTTCAGGCCGTACCCCTGCGCCTGATAAGTCACAAGCGTATCCGCTTTCTCCTGTTCCATGCCCGGACCGTTATCCTGCACCATGATCAGCATCTCCTGATCCATGTCAAGGAAAGAAAGCTTCAGTTTCCTCTCTCCCTCTTCTTTTTCATCCAGCCCGTGTTCCAGCGCGTTCTCCACCACCGGCTGCAGAAGGAGTTTCGGCATTTTTTCATTCTTTATGGACTCATCCACATCCCACTCCACTGTGAAATCATTGTCGTGCATCACGAGCTGGATCTCCAGATAGGCCTCCATATTGCGGATACAGTTCTCCACTGTCACCATATCCTCGCCTTTGCTGAGCGCCGTCCGGTAAAAAGCAGAAAGGGCAAGGGTGACCCTGCTGATCTCCTTCTGGCCCCCTTTAAGCGCCATCCAGTTGATGGCCGACAGCGTGTTGTACAGGAAATGGGGATTGATCTGCGCCTGAAGGGCCTTCAGTTCATACTCTTTGAGAGAGAGTTTGTTCACATACACCTCGTCGATCAGACGGTTGATCTCGTCCATCATCCTCCGGAAGCTGCGGATCAGAATCCCTACCTCGTCGCCCGAATCGCTGGTAACCGTTACTTCCCTGCTTCCGTGATTGACCCTGTCCATATTCCGGGTAAGCTCTTCGATCTTCCGCGTAAACAGCCGGGAGAAGAAAAGGCCGAGAAAAACAAGCACCACCACCGAAAAAATGATCAGAGGGATTTCTTCTCTGAGAAGCTGGAACACCGCCCGGGAAATAGAAGCCTTTGATTTAAAAAAATAAAACGTCCAGTCTGTATGCCGGTCTGTACTTACGGAGTATTCACATACTTCCCCGATGCCCGCGAGGGCTTCCTCTGCAGAATCCCAGCCAGCGTTCAGGTTCTCCACTTCATGGGCAAGATATATGATGTCTCCGTCCCCGTCCGTCACCATCGCCCCGCTGTCTTCTCCAAGGATATTGGTCAGAGGCTGAAAGATCTTGTCATAGTCCAGCGTCACGCACAGCACCGCCTCCAGCTCTTTCCCGTCGTAGAGCTTGCGCACCGCGGCGATCTCCCTCTCTTCCTCATTTACCGCCCACTGTATCCTCACGTCGTCTCCCAGACCCGCGCTCCACCATTCCCGGTCCAGATTCTCCAGCGGAACAAGTGTATACTCGTGCTCCACCTGGATACTGTCCGCAAAAAGGCGGATCTGGTTGATGGCGTCATGATAGGATTTGGGTACGGAGAGAAGGGGATCCGCCACCTCCGTATACTGTTCATAGGCCGCGTAATTGTCCAGATTTTTTTCTTCTATGATCTCTTCAATATCAGGAGAATAGGTAAGATAATTCAGCAGGCTTGCAAAAATCTGGATCTGGCTGTCGATATTTTCCCTTGCCTGCTCCAGGATCGCCTGCATATCCTCCGTCTCGTTCCTGCGGATCATGGTGCTCATGCGGCCGTGGCTGTACAGGATGATCCCCGTCATAGGAATTAAGCTGGCAACCACAAGAAGGATTGTCAGCTTATGACGGTATTTCATATTCTTAATCTTCTGAAGAAATTTCTTCATCTCCGCCTGTTCCTTTCCGGTAGGATTCCGGGCTGCATCCGTAATACTCGCGGAAACTTCTGCAGAAATAGGATACGTTGGCAAATCCCACCTTTTCGCTTATCTGAGCCACCTTCATGTTCGTATCATGAAGAAACTCGCCGGCCTTTTCCATTCGGAACACCTTGATAAAGCGGTTCAGGTTCATCCCTGTCTCTTTCTTGAAAATAAAACTCAGATAACCGGAGGAAAGATATACCTTCTCCGCCAGCATTTCCAGATTCAGGTCTTCCCCGTAATGCTGGTAAATATAATTCTTCACAGCGGCAACTTCATTCCTGGATTCGCTCATGGAACGCTCCAGGAATTTCTCATATTCCCGGATATTGTCCTCCGTCACTTTCAGGATATCCATAATGTTCCCGCAGCTGTACAGCCTGTCGATCTCCTGCTCCAGTCTGTGTTCGTCGGCGAACTGGTTTTCCTGAAAAAGCTCCTGGATCACATTGGAAAATACGAACTTGATGTACATGGCCGAAAACTGTGTGTTGCTGCTGTATTTTTCTTTCAGGCACTCAAAATGTTTCCAGAGCTGCTCCGTATCCTTCCTGCTGATATCCTCGGATATCATCTGCATGAGCTGAGAATCCTGCACCTCTCCGGCGACCATTTTCAGCTCTTCCTCCTCGCAGGAAAAAATATGTTTCTCCGGATGATAGAATTTTTCCTCCATCTGCTGCTCCAGCTGGCCGAGGATCTCCGGCAGGCATTCGCACCCGTCGAATTTGCGGCTGACAGAGAGATAGATCCGCACCATATAATTCCGTTTCAGAAAGGTATACAGATGATTCGCCACCAGAAGGTAATCACAGTACACATCCTGAAACAGAAGCAGGGACTGGCGCTCGTTCAGATTCAGATAGAAAAAAACTCTTCGCAGTTCTTTCTGCAGTTCTCCGGGAAAGTTTTCCTCCGCCGTATCAAAAAACGCGGTATCTGTTTCTATCAGTATGGCGCAGTGCCATCCGTTCCATTTGTCAAGATCGACAAACTCCCCGGCTTTCTCCAGGATCTCTTTCTTCCCGGAATAGAGGTAATTCTGAAGGAAATACTGCTGGAGAAAATTCTGACGGCGGATCTCCCTGTTCTCTTCCGCCTGTCTCTCCCGCATATTTTTCTCCGCCTTTTCTATGATCTCATGGAAATTGTCCGGATCCACAGGCTTCAGGATATAATCCGTCACTCCGTACCGGATCGCCTCCTGGGCGAAAGTGAAATCATTATATCCGCTGAAGATCACGATCCGGATCTCCGGAAACAGCTCCTTCGCCCTCCTGGCCAGCTCCAGGCCGTCCATCACAGGCATCTTGATATCCGTGAGGATCATGTCAATATTTTCTGTGCGCAGGATCTGCATGGCCTGTTTCCCGTTGGCCGCCTCGAAGATCCTCCGCTCTCCTTTTTCCAGAGAGAGAAGATACCGGATCCCCTCCCTCTCGATCTTTTCATCGTCCGCAATCAGTATATTCATCATTCTCAAACCCTTCTACGGTAATGTCCTACATAATGTTGCCTTATTGTAACATTGCGGACTTATGGATACAAGGAGCTATATTACTGAAAAAAGTCAATATTTTTCTACTATCTGCATCATCCCTTCACCGCGCCTGCCACAACGCCCTCGATAATGTATTTCTGGCAGACAAGATATACGATAATGATGGGAATGATGTCGATCATGATACTGGCCATCATTGGACCCATCTGCACATGGCCGAAACTTCCCCTGAAGTACTGGACCGCCATGGGAATAGTCCTGTATTTCTTGATATCCAGAACAAGCGTAGGCAGGAGGTAATCGTTCCATACCCACATCAGCTCCAGGATAGCGGTGGAGATAATGGTGGGCTTCAGGATCGGGATCAGCACCTGCGTGTACACCTTAAAAGGACTGCAGCCGTCGATCAGCGCCGCCTCCTCGATTTCCATGGGAATCCCTTTTACAAAGCCGGTAAACATGAATACCGCCAGACCCGCGCCGAAGCCCAGGTAAATGATACAGATGTTATAGGGATTATTCAGCTTCAGCGTGTCCGCTGTTTTCGCCAGAGTGAACATTACCATCTGGAAAGGCACCACCATACTGAACACGCAGAGGTAATAAAAAGCTTTGGAAAGTTTTCCGTTTACCCTGACGATATACCATGCGCTCATGGAGCAGCAGATCAGGATCAGAACCACAGACATCACGGAGATCACCAGACTGTACCAGAAAGATTTCAGGAAATCCATCTGGGTAACGCTGGCAATAAAGTTGGAGATCCCGTTCCAGGTCTCCGCCGTGGGGAAACTGAAAACTCCGGAAGTGGTGATCGCGGATTCCACCTTCAGGGAATTGAGAAGGATCAGTAGAATGGGATACAGCCACAGAATACAGATCACCGTCAGTATGATCGTCGGTATTATGCTTTTTTTCTTATTTGCCATTACTGCTGCACCTCCTTCGATGATGTGGCTTTAAGCTGAACAAGGGCGATAGCCACCACCAGGATAAAGAATACCACGGCCTTCGCCTGGCCGATACCTTTCCACTGCGGCCCGCTGCGGGCGTAGAACGTATCATAGATGTTCAGCGCCAGAAGCTGTGACTGCTTGCCCGGATCTCCTCCTGTGAGGGACAGGTTCTGGTCGAACATCTTGAATCCGTTTGTCAGTGTCAGGAAAGTACATATGGTTACAGACGGCATGATCATGGGAATCTTGATCTTAAAGAGGATCTGCCTGGAAGTCGCCCCGTCGATCTTCGCCGCCTCGATGAGATCCGGCGAAACATTATTCAGTCCCGCCACATAGATGATCATCATATATCCGATCTGCTGCCACATCAGGAGAATGAGCATGCCGATAAAACCGTTTCTGGCGGAAAGCGCCAGAAGGGGCTGGCCCCACATGGAAAGCAGACCGTTAAGGAGCGTCTGCCAGATGTAGCCCAGCACGATACCGCCGATCAGGTTCGGCATGAAGAATACGGTACGGAACGCGTTCGTTCCCTTATATCCCTTAGTCAGGGCCAGCGCAATGGCAAAGGCGCAGACATTGATCAGGATACTGGACACAAAGGCAAACGCCACCGTCAGCCAGAAAGAATGACTGAACGTCTTGTCGATCAGTATCTTGGAATAGTTGGAAAAGCCTACGAATGTAACGTCCTGCACGGTGGTGAATTTACAGAACGACAGATAGATGCCCCAGAGAAACGGCCAGAGAAAACCGATGACAAAGGCTGCGAACGTAGGCAGTACAAACAAAGGCCACCATTTTTTTATTGTTTTTCCTACCATAGGATCCTACCTCTTTCCTTTCATGAATTCTGCACCCTGCGCCTGATAAAACGCAGGTTTTTCTCTTCTGCTGAAAAGGGCTGCTGCAGAATTGTGCAGCAGCCCCGTAAGTCAGTTCAGTAAATTACCTTTTATTCGGACAGAGCTTTTTCCATTGCCCAGTTGTCAACGAATGCGGATACTACGTCGTCCCAGGTTCCCGTCTCAGCGGCATAAGCGGTAAGAGCGGTTCCCAGAGCGTTCTTCCACTCTTCAGAAGGCATTGTGGTGAAGCACCATGATACCGGTGTCAGTCCTGCTTCTGTGTACTCCTGATCCTGTTTTACAAAGAGATTGGTAGGAGTAGCCGCGGTCTTGAAGGGGATCGTGAATCCCATATCCTCAGCCATGGCCTTTGTGCCTGTCTCAGAAGTTACGCACCAGTTGATGAAGTCCAGAGTTGCCTGAATATCTTCTTCGGAAGCGTTCTTGTTTACGCACCAGTAGTTCTCTGTACCGGTAGCAAGGCCTTCGTTCTCGTCGTCCACACCGAAGTAGATGGGGATCATTGCCAGTTCGTCATCGCCGAATGTCTTGGCAAGTTCGGAATACTCCCAGGATCCGTTCTGATAGAAGACAGCCTCACTGTTCACGAATTCATTCCTGGAATCGTCCGCAGTCTTGGCGGAAAGTTCCGCGCCGTCGCAGGTGGAGTCTGTGATGTACAGGTCAAAAAGGTTCTTGTAGTTGTCAAGATAGGTTCCCTTGATGGCGTCTGTGTCGTCGATTCCCTCTTCCGCATATTCATAGTAGATGGGAAGATTTGCAAGGTGTGTCTTATATCTCCAGTCGGAAGATCCGTCCATACCTGCGGAAGTGAAAGCGCCCTTGACGCCCAGCTCGTCTTTCCTGCTCTGGATATCGTCCGCTACTGCTTTCAGATCATCATAGCTCTTGATATCGTCCAGTGTGTATCCTGCTTTCTCCAGAAGCGTTGTGTTTACGATCAGTCCGTAGGACTCGATAACATATGCGATTCCTGCAACTGCGTCTCCGTCTTTCAGGGCGTACGCCTCATTGGTAAGCTGGGAATAAATATCGGAACCGGAAAGGTCATAGCAGTAGTCCTTCCAGTTTTTCAGGCCTACCGGACCGTTTACCTGGAAAAGTGTGGGAGCTTCGCTCTTTGCCATCTCGGACTGAAGCGTGGTCTCATACTGTCCGGAAGCCGCGGTCACTACCGTTACCGGAACTCCTGTCTCCTCGGTGTAAGCCGCCGCCAGATTCTGCCAGTCTTCATCCTGCTCCGGTTTGAAGTTCAGATAGTAAACCTGTCCGGATGCGTCCTCCGCCATTGCGGGAACTGCCGGAACCATCGTTGCCGCCATAACTGCCGCAAGGCCCAGCGCTGCGATTTTCTTCGTCTTCATAGTGTAATCCTCTCCTTTACATTGAATTTGTTTTTCAGTCTGGTTACATTATATTTCCGTGAGAGGAAATCCACCATAATAAAAAATCAAGAAATATGTTCAAATTTCATGCTCTGTAAAATAAAAAAAACAGCAGCCTGCGGGCTTCCTCCCCGTCATAGGCTGCTGCTGTTTCAATTCTCTGTTCCTCCCGCCGGATCTTCCTTCTGCTCTTCCAGGCTTCCCTCTGCAGCCGGAATGTCCGGTTCTCCCATATTTTCTATGCTTTCCGCAAGTTCCGGTTTCTCAGAAGTATCTTCATTATCATCTTTCGTCGTTTCCGACGTTTCCTGATCCGCAGATTTATCTTCTTTGTTTCTTAAACTCCAGGGCGTGTAAGCCGGCTCCTCCGCTTTGAATTCAGCGGCTTTGGCTTCTTCCTTCTTCTTCGCCTCTTCTTTCATCTTCACCAGTGTCCGGATACCTTTTTTCATAAGGAAAAGGAAAACCAGATCCGCCAGACCGTTTACCAGGAGTACGCATCCTGCAAAGATGACCATAACCTTCACCACGGAGAACGGATTTGCGATCATAATGATTCCCAGACAGATAAATACGATGCTGCCCGCAAGGAGTATTTTCCATTCAGGACTGTCTTTATCGTTTTTCATAAGCTTCCGGCTGCCCTTCAGCACCCAGACGCTGTCCGTCAGGATAAAGGTTCCCAGAAGCACAGGAAGCAGTTTCACAACCACCTGCGGATTATAAAACAGAAAGATTCCCAGTACCAGGATCAGTCCTCCGGAAAACAGATCCATGAGCGTCGCGTTGGGCTTCTCCTGTACATAAAGCCAGATATGGTAAAGTCCCGCGGCGATCAGCACCACGCCGAATATAAATTTGCACAGGATATTCACCATATCCACAGGCATACATATAAAGCAAAGCCCGAGCAGAATATATATTACCGATGTAGCCATCTGCCCTTTCAGAAATCTGCTGATCTTCTCCCGCATAACGGTTGTCTCCTTTCGTACTGTCCTCTTTCTACTGCGGTTTCTTCAGGTTCCGGGTATTCTTCTCCACCATCTTCCTGGGGACCATGATCTGATGTCCGCAGCCAGTGCATTTCAGACGGAAATCCGCTCCCACACGGAGTATTTCCCAGTCCTTACTGCCGCAGGGATGGCTTTTCTTGAGGGTGACAATATCTCCCACTTCATAGGTAAATCCCATTCTCTATTCTCCTTCTGTTCTGATCTGCGAAAACACCTGTCCGATGGGATCCTTGATCAGAAGATCCGCGCTTCGGTCTCTCGGTGTAGGCGCCTTATTGATCACCACGATGGCTTCTCCCCGGAAATAATCGATCAGACTGGCAGCCGGATACACCGCCAGCGACGTGCCGCCGATGATCAGCACCTGTGCCCGGGAAATAGCGTCCACAGATTCCCTAAGCGTATCATTGTCCAGCATTTCTTCATACAGAACAACGTCCGGCTTTACAATACCGCCGCACTCACAGCGGGGCACGCCTGTACTGTTCTTCACATAGGAAAAATCATAGAATTTACCGCAGCGCATACAGTAGTTGCGGTATACGCTTCCGTGAAGTTCCAGCACCTTCCTGCTTCCCGCCATCTGATGGAGATTATCGATGTTCTGCGTGATCACTGCTTTCAGCTTCCCCGCCTTCTCAAGCTCCGCCAGCTTCAGATGGGCGGCGTTGGGCTTCGCGGTGTCGCAGAGCATCTTATCTCTGTAAAACTTGAAAAATTCTTCTGTGTGATTCAGAAAAAACGTATGGCTGAGAATCGTCTCCGGCGGAAAATCATATTTCTGATGATAAAGCCCGTCCTGAGAACGGAAATCCGGGATCCCGCTCTCTGTGGAAACGCCCGCGCCTCCGAAAAACACAATGTTATCATACTGATCAATAATTTCCTGAAGCTGTTCAATCTTATCTTTCATCTCTTCCCCTTCCTTCCGCAGGGATTCAGGAAACGTCAGAGGAATTCAGCAGTTTTCCCTGCACCACAAACCTGGTCGATTCGTTGCCGGTACAGGTAGACAGTGTAACGATGCGGTCCTTGATGGTAAGTTCCGCGTCGTCCGTCTTAATTTCCGAATATCCCTTGATGGTATTCAGATATTCCTGAAATTCGTCTCCCGGTCCTTTGAATAATGTATAGGTATCGCTGTTGACTCCGGTGGTATACGCGGATATGATCTCATACCGGTTGTTTTTTTCCGGAGTAAGTATCCAGAAATATTTACTTTTCGAATAGGTTTCCTGATTTTCTGTAAACTTCTTCAGCTGGCCGAACATGGAACCGTTCTTCATATTATGTCCGTATACCAGCGTATTGCAGTCTGAAAAATCCCTGCTGTTCTCGTAATCAATGAAAATCGTTCCCGCGAAGTTATAATTATTCTCGTAAGTGGTATGGAGATATTCCTCATTATCCTCGCCCTGTACCACCGGATAACTGATCCCGTCCAGCGCTTCTATGTAGATCCATCCGACCACATCCGGATTCACCTCCTGAAGCGCCGCAAAATCTACATTTATCGGCGGTTGCGGCTCCTGCTGCCCGTCCGTCTCTTCCGGCGACTCCTCCGGAGCCCGCTCCGTCACCGCCATCTGTTCGATATGATTGTATTCGTCTGTTCCTTTCTTGTACTCTGTATAGATATGGAACAGATTATACGCGGCAAAACAGAAAACAGCCACGGCCACGATCAGGGCCAGGGTAAGTACAATGTCGCCTTTCTTTTTGGGTTTTTTTGAATTTTGTCTGCTCATAATCACACTCCTTGGCTTCATTATAATGTTCCCGGAAGGTTCTTGCAACCGTTTTGGGACAGCTTACACTTTTTTCATTATTATAACCTGTTTTTTTATAATTCTGTAGTTTTCACAGTGCCGGGAGCCCTGAACTTTCCGCAGATTATTCCACAGATCAAACAGCGTCAGGATATAAAAACACCCCTCAGCCTGTTCATCCGGCTGAGGGGTATCTGTTCTGCAGTATAAACCGCACAGCGGTATATCTGTCAGAAAAATTCATTATTTCACGATAAAGGCTTTTCTCTTACTTACAACGTCGAAGATAACGGCTGCCAGAAGAACAAGACCTTTTACCACCTTCTGCATGTTCTGGTCAACGCCCATGATACTCATACCAAGGTTCAGAACGCCCATCAGAAGAGCACCGATGATAACGCCGGGTACCGTACCGGTTCCGCCGTATGCGGAAGCACCGCCGATGAAGCAGGCGCCGATAGCATCCATCTCGAAGTTCGTTCCTGCCGTGGGGTTGGAGGAATTCAGACGGGCGGTAGTTACCATACCCGCGATCGCTGCCAGGAATCCCATGTTCAGGTATGCAAGGAAGTATACTCTGTTGGTGTTGATACCGGAGAGCTTTGTTGCTTTCTCATTGCCGCCTACAGCGTAGAAGTAACGTCCCACTGTAGTCTTGGAAGAGATGTATGTATAGATTGCGATCACTACCGCGATCCATACAAGAGAGTTGGGGATACCTTTGTACTGAGCCAGACGGAACATAAACGCCAGAACTGCGGCACAGATCAGAACCATTTTTATCATAGCGCCTGTTAACGGCTCCACACGGTATCCTTTTTTCGCACGGGTGATGCGGCCTTTGAATACCATCAGTACATAAATCACACATACGATCACGCCCACCAGGAAGCAGGTCATGTTAAATCCTTCCATTCCGAAGAAATCCGGAACATAGTTGTTGAAAAGTCCCAGGAAATCATCCGGCATGGGGGCCAGTGTCATACCGTCCAGCACGACGTTGGAAAGTCCGCGGAATACAAGCATTCCGGCCAGGGTTACGATGAACGGAGGAATTCTCACATACGCGATCCAGAATCCCTGCCATGCGCCGATGAGGATACCTACCAGCACCATAACAAGCATGCTGAGATAGGAATTCATTCCGTTTGTCACCATCATCTTGCCGCCTACGGCGCCGATGAAGCAGACAACAGAACCAACAGAAAGGTCGATGTTTCCTCCTGTCAGGATACAGAACAACATACCGGTTGCCAGAACGAATACATAGGCGTTCTGAGCGATCAGGTTATTTACGTTCTGGGGAAGGAGCATTTTTCCTCCCGTGTTCACGGCGAAAAGTACCACCACTGCCACCAGGACGATGACCATGGTATATTTTTTCAACACTTCATAAACTTTTACTTTATTATCCATGTTTATTCTCCTTTGCTCGATTTCAAAATACGTGACATGATCATTTCCTGGGTAGCTTCCTTACCGTCCACTTCTCCTACCATCTTTCCTTCGTTCATGATATAGATACGGTCGGACATTCCCAGTACTTCCGGAAGCTCTGAGGAAATCATGATCACCGATTTCCCTGCCGCTACCAGATCGTTAATGATACAGTAGATTTCATATTTTGCACCTACGTCGATTCCTCGTGTAGGCTCGTCAAGGATCAGGACGTCCGGTTCAGTGAACATCCATTTTGCCAGCAGCACCTTCTGCTGGTTGCCTCCGCTTAAGTTTCCCACGTTCTGCTCTACAGTGGGACATTTTGTTTTCAG
>CALWGI010000044.1 GCA_944380045.1 uncultured Blautia sp. | reverse complement strand
TCCGGCGGGCACATGGGAATTCCTGCCTGAAGTTTCCCTGATGGATCGAGAAGCTTCGCGCCCTCTTCCGTCAGCGTGCCTGCGTCCTGGCCGGCCACCATAACTTCCGGCATGATGTCACGCAGTTTCCAGGGGAATCCGTAAGGCTCCACCAGTTTATCGAACTTCTGCACCATTTCCTCATTGTAGTCCTTCGTATTGCTGTCAATGGGGAACATGCCGGCAGCGTCGCCGATTCCCTGGATACGTCTTCCGGTAAGCTGCCAGTGAATATACGCCTCCAGCGTCGTGATATAGTCGATATCTTTTACATGCTCTTCTTTGTTCAGGATAGCCTGATAAAGATGGGCGATACTCCATCTCTGGGGAATATTGTAATGGAAAAGCTCCATCAGTTCCTCAGACGCCTGCCCGGTAATATTGTTTCTCCATGTACGGAACGGAACCATCAGCTCCCCTGCCTTATTGAAAGGCATATATCCGTGCATCATAGCGCTGATTCCCAGAGCGCCCACGCTGGTAAGCTCCACGCCGTACTGTTCCTTTACATTGTCAGCCATGGCTTTGTAGCTGCCCTGAAGGCCTTTGTGGATATCTTCCAGGCTGTAGGTCCATATACCGTTCTCATAACGGTTTTCCCACCCATAATCTCCTGACGCGATCGGATTATTGGATCCGTCTACCAGGACCGCCTTGATCCTGGTGGAACCGAATTCAATACCCAGCGCTGTTTTGTTGCTTAAAATTGCTGCTTTTGCTTCACTTACACCCATGGTAAATCCTCCCGATTTCTGTCAGCTTACTTCCTGTAAGCAATCTCATTCCATCTCAGCTCATTCTTGAAATTGCGGATGGTGGTATCCTTGTCAATGTAGACAGCTTCGATTCCCATAGCTGCGGCCCAGTCTCCCATCTGTTCTGCCGTAAGGTCATAGGAGAACGCTGTGTGATGAGCGCCGCCGGCCAGGATCCATGCTTCCGCACCTGTCGCCAGATCCGGCATCGGAGTCCAGAACGCAGTGCCGACCGGAAGCTTGGGCATAGGTTTCTCTACCTTTTTGCATTCCACATCATTGATGATCAGACGGAAACGGTCTCCCAGATCCACCAGGGAGGTGGCTACCGCCGGACCTGTCTTGGATGTGAATACCAGTCTCGCCGGATCTTCTCTGTCGCCCATGGAAAGCGGGCACACCTTAATGCTGATGGGGCCTTCGGAGACTGTGGGGCATACCTCAAGCATGTGGGCCTGAAGGATTCCCTCTTTGCCGGGAACAAGATTGTATGTATAGTCCTCCATGAAGGAGGTTCCCTTCGCGTCTTTGATGCCTGCGGTCATGATCTTCATCAGACGCACCATAGCCGCGGTCTTCCAGTCGCCTTCAGCGCCGAAGCCGTATCCCTTCTCCATCAGGCGCTGCATCGCCAGTCCGGGAAGCTGTTTCAGGGAACCCAGATCTCCGAAATGGGTAACTACCGCCTGATAGTTATGGTCCTCCAGGAATCTCTCGAATCCGATCTCGATCCCTGCCTGCACTGCTACATGACGTTTGAATTCTTCAGGGTCTCTGCCCTCAAGAAGAATGTCATATTTATTATAATATTCTTCTACCAAAACATCAATATCACTCTGCTTAACATCGTTCACATATTCGCATACTTCGTTCACCGGATAAGCGTCCACTTCCCAGCCGAATTTGATCTGCGCCTCTACCTTGTCGCCCTCGGTAACAGCCACGTTTCTCATATTATCCGCCACGCGGCATACGCGGATGTGGCTGCTCTCCATGATACCTACGGCGGTGCGCATCCAGGAAGCCAGTCTTTCCTGGACTTTTTTATCTGCCCAGTGTCCGACGATAACCTTTCTCTCGATTCCCATCCGGGTTACGATATGTCCGTATTCTCTTCCTCCGTGGGCAGACTGGTTCTCGTTCATGAAATCCATATCGATGGTGTCATAGGGGATTTCCTGATTAAACTGTGTATGCAGATGGCACAGCGGTTTTCTGTACTCTTTCAGTCCCAGGATCCATGATTTGGCAGGCGAAAAGGTATGCATCCAGGTGATCACGCCGGCGCAGTCCTCATCCGCGTTCGCCTCGTTAAAAGTCTTACGGATCAGTTCATTGGTGATCAGCGTGGGCTTCCATACCAGTTCGAAAGGCAGAACGCCTGATTTATTCAGTTCCTCCACGATGATACGGGAATGCTCCGCAACCTTCCTCAGACACTCGTCGCCATAGAGATCCTGGGATCCTGTGCAGAACCAGAACTTGTAATTTCTTCCTGTTTTCATGAATATATCCTCCTTTTGGGTCGTTTTTTGAAAAAAATATCAGAAGAGCCCTGAGAAGTCCTGTACTCAGAACACCGCCCTGAACTCTCCTGATATCCGGATTGCATGACGCCGGGACCCGGCGTCTTATGTTTTGTCAGATCAGCTTTTGGACGCCGCCGCGGCAGCGGTCCGTTTTTCCGGGACTTTTCTGTCCCTGCAGGATCCTCTTATAATGAGCTGAGGCTGGATCAGCTCCGGAATCCTGCTTTTTTCCTTCGGAACACCGTTTATTTTTTCCAGGAGGAGTTCCGCCGCCATTTCTCCAAGTTTTTCCTGCGGATGAGCGACTGTGGTGATCCCGTCTCCCCGCTGGGCGAAAAGCGAATCGTCGAACCCCGTCACCGAAACATCTTCCGGCACTTTATAGCCGAGGCGTTCCAGTTCTTCCATCAGCATCGCGGCTATCTGGTCGTTGTAACATACAATGCCGTCTGGAACACGCCCTTCTTTTTCCATCAGCCTGAGCATGATCGCCGGCTTCATCTTACGGTCTTCCGTGTGATACCACACCACATTCTCCGGATCATAGGGCCGTCCCGCTTCCTGCAGGGCTTTCACATATCCCTTATGCCGCTCTATTCCCTGCATATCGTCCGCCTTAAAGAAACCGGCGATCCTCTTATGTCCCAGCTTCAGAAGATAGGCGGCCGCCAGATATCCTCCTTTGGCGTCGTCCATGAGGATATGCGGCTTATCCTGCATCTCCGCATAGAGCCCCTGGATAAAAACATAGGGAATCCCGTAGCGGTCCAGCGCCTGATAAAGGCTGACATGCTTACAGCTCAGCTCGCTTTTGCTGGGCTCTATAATCAGTCCGTCAATGTCTTTCTTCAGCAGTTCTTCAAGACATCGCGCCTCTCTCTGGCGGCTGTTCCCTGTATTTTTCAGGATGATGCTGTAGCCGTTTTCTCCCAGCACCCTGTCCATACCCTGGATCAGTCTGGGAAAGATATAGTCCGATATGTAGGTTGTCACCACGGCGATGTTCCGGGAATTTTTTCTGTGGCGCATCTGTTCTGAACAGTAGGTGCCTTTTCCGTGAAAGGCTTCGATATATCCCTGCTGTTCCAGAATCCCCAGCGCCTTCCGGACTGTATGTCTGCTCATGGAGTAGCGCTCCGCATACTGGTTTTCAGAAAGGAGCTTCTGCCCCGGCAGAATCTTTCCGGAAAGTATTTCTCCTTTGATCTGTTCCATTAACAGATAGTATTTTGATACTCCATTTTCTTCCATACATTTTACCGGGCCTTCTGTAATTCAAGTCAGTTATTATTTTTTCCTCTTCGCGGATGCGCTCGCCAGCACAGACTGGATCACGATGAAGAAGCAGAGCAGAAGAGAAAGAACGATTCTCGACCACCAGCTGGAAAGTGTACCCTGTGCTGTAATCAGACTGGAAATCGTACCGTTGATCAGCACACCGAACATGGAACCGATAGGCGTACCGACACCGCCGGAAAGCAGCGTACCGCCGATAACGGCTGAGGAAATAGCATCCATCTCAAGACCTTTGGCCTGCTCAACGAATCCTGCGCAGCTGTTCAGGCAGAACAGGAAGCCGCCCAGACCTGCAAGGAATCCGTCAAGGATATATGCCTTGAACATAGTCTTCTTTACGTCAAGTCCCATCATAAGAGCGCTCTGTCTGTTTCCGCCGATAGCGTACAGCTTACGTCCGAATTTACGGTATTTCAGAAGAACCGCGATCAGGATGACAACGATTACTGCGATCACTACTGTAGGCGGTATGTAGGCCGGGATGAAGGTTCCCTTCTTATTGGTGGAACCGAACGGCATGTAGAAACGGAAGTTCGCCCATTTCAGGAACACTTCGTTCTTAATGGAGATCATATCCGTGCTGACGATAGCCGTCATACCACGTCCGAAGAACATACCTGCCAGTGTTACGATAAAGGGCTGGATTCCCATATAGGATACCAGGAAGCCCTGTACGATACCGAACAGGAGGCCAATCACAAGGGCGATCAGAACCGCCACATAGGCGCTGACGCCGTGATTTTCCATGAGATTTGCCATTACCATGCACACCAGGGCGGTTACGGAACCTACGGAAATATCGATACCGCCGGTGATCATTACGATGGTAAGACCGCAGGAAATAACCAGAAGACCTGCGTTGGACACGAACAGGTTCAGGAACATCTGAGGTTTCGCGAAACCTTTGTCAGCGAACACAACCATACCTGCAGCGTACATAATGAAGAACAGGGCAATCGTAATCACAAGCAGCAGACCTGTGTTCGTCATTTTCTTTTTCTGCACATTACTTTTTGCTTTCATTATTTCTGCCCTCCTTCTGCCGCCGGTGTTCCGGAAGCTTTTTTACTTTTCAGTCCGGCAATGAACTTCTTAAAGGTCTCGCTCTGAAGAGTTACGATAACGATAACCACGATCGCCTTGTAAACAGGAAGCTGATCGGCCTTAACGTTCATTGCGTAAAGAGTTGTGGTCAGTGCCTGGATCGTATAGGCGCCGATCACAGAACCGAGAAGACTGAATTTACCGCCGCCGAGGAAGTTTCCGCCAAGGGCAACCGCAAGGATGGCGTCCATTTCCAGGTTCAGTCCGATATTGTTGGCGTCTGCGGAGTAGATACGGCTGGAAGCCACGATTCCGGCGATACCTGCCAGAATACCGCAGATCACATATGTAAGGAATTTGATCAGTGTGGAATTCAGACCCACAAGGCGGGCTGCTTTTCCATTGATGCCGACACTCTCGATATAGAGTCCCAGCGCCGTCTTTTTCAGGATCAGGGATACGATCACCACGGTGATGATCGCGAAGAATACCGGAGTCGGAACCGGAATGCTTCCGATATATCCTCCTGCCATCTGGTAGGAATCCACACGGATGTAAGTGATCTGTCCGTTTGTTACAAGCTGCGCGATACCGCGGCCTGCAGTGTAAAGGATCAGGGTTGCAACCATGGGCTGGATCTTAAGTTTCGCTACCAGGAAACCGTTAAACGCGCCGCAGAGCGCAGCAGCCAGAAGGGCCGCGATCACTGCGATAATGAGGGAATTCTGGTATTCTGTAACAGAAACCTCTCCGCCGGAAAGGATCTGGCAGCATACAGCGGCAGCTACCGCCATGACAGCACCTACACTGATATCCTGTCCGCCGGAAGCCGCTGTTACCAGGGTCATACCTACGGCAAGGATAACAAGTTCTGATGCACGGTTGATAACGTCGATAATATATCCGTACAGGACTCCGTTCTGAATGGATACGTTAAAGAAGTCCGGTGTTTTGATCACATTGATCAGGAGTACGGCGATCAGACACACGATTGGAAGAAAGAGCCTTGCTCCTGTAATCTTTTTCAGTTTACTCATTCTTATCGTCACCTCCTGCGATGGCTTTCATGATATTGCTCTGGGACAGTTCATCCTCATTCAGCTCTCCTACTTTTTCTCCGTCTCTTAAGACTGCCATTCTGGAGCAGGTACGGAGCATCTCTTCTACTTCGGAGGAAATGAAGGTTACTGCCATTCCCTGATCTGCAAGGTCAAGGACGATCTTCTGGATCTCTGTCTTGGTACCGATATCAATACCTCTGGTAGGCTCGTCCAGGATCAGATATTCCGGATTGGTCAGAAGCCATCTTCCAAGGATAACCTTCTGCTGGTTACCGCCGGAAAGACTCTTGATGGGAGTCTCGCGGCTGGCTGTCTTGATCTGCAGCATCTCGATATATTTGTCCGCAGCTTCTTCCATCTCTTTTCTGCTCAGAGGATGAAGCATACCTTTTTTCGCCTGAAGGGCAATGATGATATTCTCTCTTACAGAAAGGTCGGCAATGATACCCTCTGCTTTACGGTCTTCCGGAAGATACGCCATACCAAGCTTCATAGCGTCCAGAGGACTGTTGATCTTCACTTCTTTGCCGTTGACTTTCAGCGTACCGCTGTCCGCCTTGTCGGCTCCGTAAATGGCGCGTACCAGTTCGGAACGTCCGGAACCGAGAAGACCTGTAAGGCCGATAACCTCGCCCTTGTTGATAGTGATATCGAAGGGTTTGATGGTTCCTCTGTGGCCCAGTCCCTGCGCCTCGATAACCGGAGTCGCCGCTTCTGCTTTCTTTCCGGCATGGGCGCTCTTGATATCGGCAAGATCGTCGAAATCTTTACCCATCATCTTAGCTACCAGCATGACACGGGGCAGATCCTTGGTCTCATATTCTCCTACAAGCTCGCCGTTACGGAGAACTGTGATCCTGTCGCATACCGCATATACCTGCTCCAGGAAATGTGTTACGAAAATAATTCCAACGCCTTCATCACGCAGCCTGCGCATCAGGACGAACAGTTTCTCAACCTCATCGTCGTCCAGAGAGGATGTAGGCTCATCCAGGATCAGTACCCGGCATTTCATGTCCACCGCACGGGCAATGGCGATCATCTGCTGAATAGCCACAGAACACTCGTCCAGCATCTGGGTAGGAGGCACGTTAATATCCAGGCTCTCCAGAAGCTTCGCGGAGCGGGCGTTCATCTCCCGCCAGTTTATCATTCCCATCTTTCTGGGTTCACGTCCGATAAAAAGGTTCTCCGCCACTGTCAGGTTGGGACAGAGGTTTACCTCCTGATACACGGTACTGATACCGTTTGCCTGCGCTTCCTGCGGAGAATGATTAATCACGTCTCCGCTGTTTCCTTCCATATGGATGCTGCCGCTTTCAAATTCATGTACGCCGGTAAGCACCTTGATCAGCGTTGATTTTCCGGCTCCGTTTTCACCCATCAGCGCGTGGATCTCACCTTTACGCAGAGTAAAATCCACATGGGAAAGGGCACGGACACCGGTGAAGTTCTTGCTTATGTCTTTCATTTCCAGCACAACGTTGTTTTCCATATTCTTTCCACCTGCTTTCCCTGTTTTTTTCGTTATGGACAGTTCCGTTTATTTCCCGGAACCTGTCCGCAATCATAAAAGGAGCGCGGTACAGATCCGGTTTCTCCGAATTATGCACCGCGCTCCGGATTCATTCCTTATCCTTTAATCAGCCAAACTTCACTTAGCGTTATGTTTGTGAGATCTGATTAATATGCACGTCCGTCGATGATTTCCTGAGTGATCGGTGTAACTGCGTATTCACCTTCTTCATCAAGGCTGTTCACTGCTGTTACGGATGCAACTGTGTCATCGAATGCAAAGATTTCTTCGTCTACGTAGTTCAGTTTTTCAACTTCTTCGCCAGCTTCCAGAGCCTGGATCAGAGCTTCTGCACGAGGTCCGTGAAGAGGATTACACTCAACGTCGCAAGCGATCTTGCCTTCAAGAACGTTTGTCAGACCAGCGTTTGTGGTATCGAAGGAGATAACAAGGATCTCGCCTGCCGCGATATCTGTACCTACAGTCTTACCAGCTGCTTCGATAGCGTCGATTGCGCCGAATGCTTCGTTATCGTTCTCGCAGTATACAACGTTGATGTTGTCATACTTCTTCAGCATGGACTCCATAACTTCCTGGCCTTTAGCCTGTGTGAACTCACCGGACTGCTGTTCCAGGAGATCCCATCCGTATTTCTCAACGCCTTCTTCAAGACCCTGTGTACGTCCGATCTGAGCTGTGGAACCGATCGTACCCTGGATGTCTACGATATGTAAATCTTCCGGAGCGATCTCTTTCGCTGTAGCGTAAGCGTTCAGCCATTCAGCTGCTTTACGGCCTTCAAGCAGGGAGTCTGTTCCGATCCATGTGGTGTAAAGGCTGTCGTCGGAAACATCAACCATACGGTCAACGATGATAACCGGGATTTCTGCGTCTTTTGCTTCCTGAAGAACGGTATCCCAACCTGTCTCGGTTACAGGTGCAAGAAGGATGTAGTCAACTTCCTGCTGGATGAAGTTACGAACTGCTGTCAGCTGGTTCTCCTGTTTCTGCTGAGCGTCGCTGAAGATCAGTTCATATCCGTTTTCTTCGGAGAAGGTTGTCTGCATGGACTCTGTGTTGGCTGTACGCCAGTCAGATTCAGCACCTACCTGTGAGAAGCCGACGGTGATCACATCTCCGCCTTCCTCTTCTGCTGCTACGTTGATAGCGGACATTCCTGCTACCATTGCTGCTGCCATGAAAGCTGCTAAGATTTTTTTCTTCATGTTTTGTTTCCTCCCTTTTTTTAAGTTGTTACTTGTTTAACATGTCTCTATTATAACCAAACAGGGAGAAAACTCCATGGGATTTTTTAGGAAAAATGTACAGAGTTTTATTCTTTTTTTGTTTTTAATTTAACAGGTTTGTTTTTTTATGATACAGGTTCGCTTTTTTCACCGGACGGTTGTAATTTTCTTCGCAAGCCGTACCTCGATGGTCGTTCCTTTCCCTTCTTCCGAGTCGATCTTTATTCCGTACTCCGGTCCGTAATACAGACGGATACGCTCCGCCACCGCCGCAAGGCCGAATCCCGCCCGCTCGCCGGTCTGGATAGCCCGGCGGATCTCCCGCAGGCGTTTCTCCGTCATGCCCTGACCGTTATCTGTTACCCGGAGGATCAGTCCGTCCCCGTCGTCGAATCCTTCTATCACAATACGCCCGCCGCCGCGCTTATTCTTGATGCCGTGATAGAGGGCGTTCTCCGCCAGCGGCTGAAGGGTCAGCTTCGGTACCATGATCTTATTGAATTCATCCGGAATACGGATCTCGAATTCCAGGATATCACGGTATCTCGACTGCTGGATCTCCAGATAACTGAGGGTATGGCGTTTTTCCTCGGAAAGCGGGATAATATCCTCGCCCTTTGACAGTGATGTCCGGAAAAACACGGAAAGGCTGGAGATCATCTCCACAGCGTCCTCTGTCTGCCCGCCCTCGATCAGCCATATGATCGTATCCAGAGTGTTATAAAGAAAATGGGGATTGACCTGGGCCTGCAGAAGCTGAAGCTGTATCAGATGTTTCATCTCCTCTTCTTTCCTTACATTGGCCAGCAGCTCTTCAATCTTCCCCGCCATCATCCGGATTCCCGCGTCCAGTTCCTCGATCTCCATATTGTCCGCCTGCACTTCCGCGATCTGGAAGTTACCAAGTCCCACTTCCCTGACATTATTCAGGATCCCCTTTACCGGTTCGCTGATATTGTGAGAGAAACGGAAGGATCTCCGTATCAGGATCACCAGTTCCGCGACGCACAGAAGGGCCACTGTTCCGATCAGGACGTACAGGTGCCGGGTAAGCGCATTTTCCGCGCTTACAAGATACATGGACTCCGTATAGATATAATTCTGCATCTCCTGAACGACCAGGCTTGTAAGAACCCGGATGTTACTGTCCATACTCTGCATTCTGGCGTCGTATTTTTCTTCCTCCGTGAGTTCCTGCATCCGTTTCCGCAGGTTGGTCAGATAACTCTTCAGACGCTTCAGGCTTTTCCGGCTGTCCGCGTTGTAGGTATTATCCTCCAGTTTCGCGATCGTGTTTTCCGCCTCGTCGACCAGGGCCATTACCTCCGAAAGATGGGAAGTGTCCTCGGAAAAAATAGCGATATAGTACATTCCCACATCCAGATCGTCCTTAAAATGAAGGTTGAATTCACTACTGATGGAAAGATTCTGGGCAAGCTGGTTGTAACGGGAGACATACCCCGCGGAAGCCACCAGGAGAAAGGCGATCAGAAGGGCCATGGGGAGCATGGTGGACAGAAGTATTCTCTTTATCTGCTCCTCCATGGTGAATCTTTTCTGTTTCTGCTTCATCTTCTATCACCCTTCCTCTTTTGCTTTCCGGTAATCGCTGGGCGTCATGCCCTGGGTCTTCTTAAAGAGATAACTGAAATAATGGGAATCCTTGTACCCCACCTCAAGTGCGATCTCGCTTGCACGCTTTCCGGTACAGCGCAGAAGCTCCTTGGCGTGTCCCATCCGGATCCCGGTAAGATATTCAATAAAAGTCTGCCCGATATTCTGGCTGAAAAGGGCGCTGAAATGATTGGCGCTGATATTGGCCACCTGGGCAACCGCGTTAAGGGACATGTTTTCATCCATGTAATGATTTTTTATGTATTCAATGGAATTTTCCAGAATGTCCCTGTTCTTGTTTCCGGAGTTTTCGTCCCGGATCTCAATGGCCTTCTGCAGTATCCTCTCCGCATAGGCCATAGCCGCCTCCATTGACGCGCCTCCCTGTTCCAGCGCGTCCTCCGTGTCGCTCTCCTCCAGAGCCGAGGCACAGTATCCCATCCTGTTCAGAAACGACAGCACGGAAAAGCGCACGTTCAGGATCACATAGCTCCGGAACACCATGGATGCCAGAGGTTCCTTACCGATCGCATGGAAATAATCCCTGACAAAATTTCCTGTCTCTTCCTTCAGGCCGCTGCCGAGAAATTTCTGGATGATCGCCGGATCCATGGCGTTGATATCCACCTTTTTCAGATATCTGCCGTCGTCCTTTGCCAGTTCCTCATCTTTCAGATCCCTGTAATACAGGATATGTCCGTCATACAGGTATCTTCTGGCGTAGGTCTGCGCCGCCGTATTATAGCTGTGCTTCATATTGCTCAGGCGCGTCACAGGCTCCCCCGCGGCGATGAACCAGGGCTGTCCCGCAGGCGCGTCCGCCAGTATCGCCCGGATACTCTCCACACAGTCCCGGGTATTTTTCTCTGGATTATCTCTCTGTTCCTTCACAAGAACGCCGTAGCTGAACACATTGTTGCGGAACAGCATGGCGTAACTGTGGTCCGCGAAAAGGCCTTCTATTTTTTCCCACGCCCGGACTTCCCATTCGGAATAGGTTTCGCTCTGCCCTGCCGCGGCGTTTTCGGATTCCAGGGTAAAGATCAGGATATTATACGCCTCCGCCACAATATCCAGCCCCAGCTTGTCTGCTCTTTCGTACATCTCTCCCATATCCATGGTCCCGCTGATAAGCCCTTCAAAGAAGTCCCTGCTGCTGTTCTGCTCGTATTCCTGCATTTCTCTGTGGAACTGCTCGTAATATTCCCGCTGGCTTTTCTCATGCTCGTATCTGCTCCGTATCTCGCACAGCCGTTCCAGAAAAGCGTTCTTTGTGATCGGTTTCAGGAGATAGTCCTCCACGCCGATTCCGATGGCCTCTTTCGCGTAATTAAAATCATCATAACCGCTGAGGATCACGATCTTGATATCAGGAAGTTCCTTTTTTACCACTTTGCACAGTGTCAGACCATCCATAAAAGGCATCTTGATATCCGTGATCAGAAGATCCGGTTTCAGTTTCTTTATAAGCGGGAGCGCCATCTCCCCGTCCGACGCCTCCCCTACCAGTTCAAACCCGTACTGCTCCCAGGGAACCATCTTTTTGATATTTTCACGGACTACGATTTCGTCCTCCGCCAGAAATGTTTTCAGCATGCCTTCTCCTCCCGCCTGTTATCCTGTTATTTCACTGAGATCATTTTATAACTTGTAACAGATATGCACAAGTTGTTTTAATATTTCCGGTAGGGCTCCGCTCCCTCATACTGGTTGGACTGCAGGATAATATCGGCCAGTCTGGCGACGCAGGCTTTCAGATCCTCTTCGTCCAGAGTTCCTGCATCCAGTTCCGCCTTAAGGTTCTCTGTGTCGCTTACCGCTCCCGGCATCACCAGATCGTTGCCTGCCCTCATACATCCGGCAGCCGTACAGTCTTCTCCCTGCTCCGTTGTGGTCCAGTCCGTCATGATGATCCCCCGGAATCCCCACTCGCATCTGGCAGCCTTCGTGCAGATATCCCCGCAGTTGGCCGCGTGGATCCCGTTGATAAGATTGTAGCTTGTCATGATCGCCATAGGCTGGGATTCTTTTACCGCGATCTCAAATCCCTTCAGATAAATCTCCCGCAGGGTCCTCTCGCTAAGAATGCTGTCGCAGCCCATGCGGTTGTCCTCCTGATTATTGCAGGCAAAATGTTTGATCGTCGTACCGCATCCCGGCACCTGCTGCACTCCCCTTGTAATGGCGGCCGCCATTTTTCCGGAAAGCAGGGGATCCTCGGAATAATATTCAAAATTTCGTCCGCAGAGAGGATTTCTGTGTATGTTCATACCCGGAGCCAGCCAGAGAGTCACGCCGAATTCTTCCATCTCTCCCCCGATCATCTCTCCAACCTCTTCCAGAAGATCCACGTTCCAGCTTTGCGCCAGAAGGGTTCCCACAGGAATGGCCGTACAGTACTGATAATAGGTTTTACCCGGCTCTTCCGTCTGTCCGCCGCAGAAAAGCCCGCCTTCAAAGCTCTGCATAAAAGGTTTGTTTACGATTTTCCCCTCATATACGTTATAGCTTTTCAGAAGCCGCAGGCCTGCCGGCCCGTCCGCCAGCACGATCCCCGCCAGATTCTGAGCCGCCGCGCAGCCGCTCGTCTCTCCCGCAGAACCTGGCACAGCGGCCCCCGCCGCTCCGAGAGCGCCGCCCTGCCCTTTTGCCGGATCGCCCGCTGCCAGCGCAATCAGTTGTTCCCGGGACAGGGTATCCGCAAAGTCAGCCGCTTCTTTCGAAACCAGTTCTCTGTTGGACTTATAGGAAACCGTCTCTGTTTCCACAGACGCCGCCTTAATATCCAGAACCGTAAGTTTATGGTCCTCCGCATATTTCATGAGAGCCTTCGCTTTTTCTTTCTTTTTCTCCGTATCCTGCCCAAGCTCTTTAAGCGGCTCTTTAAGAGGACAGATATGATCGGTCTTATGAAGGATCACTTCTTCATCCAGACGAATCACTGCCGCCGGCGCGGCGGATTCCAGACTGTTCCCCGCCCAGATCACATACGCGCCCGCTTCCAGGAGCCACGCCGCCTTTTCCTCACTGTAGGAAGCAAGCTGCTCAGGACCGAACTCCAGCAGCAGGGTTTCTCTCTGTCCCGGCGCAAGTTCTTCTGTCTTGGCAAAAGCCACCAGTCTTCGATACTCCTTTTCCAGATCCCCATTCGGACAGGAGGCATAAATCTGTACAACCTCTTTTCCACTGTATCTGTTTCCTGTATTTACAGTCTCTGTCTCCACAACAAATCTGCTGTTTTCGTTAAACACCGCCGAGAGTACTTTTGTCTCAAACTCCGTATAGGAAAGCCCGTACCCGAAACCATAGCGCGCAGGCACATCAAAAGTGTCAAAATACCGGTACCCCACATAAATGCCTTCCTTATAATACGCTTTATCCACATCGCCGTTATTATGGGAAAACTCTCCGCTGAAAGGATAATCCCCATATCTGTACGCCCATGTATCCGTCAGTTTTCCCGAAGGAGTCGTCTTTCCGCTGAAAATGTCCGCAAAGGCATGGCCTCCCTCCATTCCCGGCTGGGAGATCTGAAGAAGGGCTTCGATATTATCGTATTCATCCATAAAAGAAAGATCCACAGGTCCCCCCGCATTTACCGCCACCACCACATGGCTGTACAGAGAACATATATCTTTCAGCTGCTGTTTTTCCACATCTGTAAGGAGATAGTCTCCCGGTTTGCAGGAACGGTCCGCCCCCTCTCCCGCGATACGGCTGAGAATATAAACCGCCGTTTCCGCGTCTGTCTTTTCTACCCTGCCGCCTTCCGGCATTACGAAAGGCGTCGTGGAATAAATGTCAAAGAAGTATCTTTCGCCGCCGCTTTTCTCTACTTTCTCCAGGATCCCGTCTCTCCAGTTCTCTCTTGCCTTCGTATAGCAGAGATCATAATCCCGGATCCATTCTTCTGTGGTGATCACATATCCCGCGTCTTTCAGGCCCTGATATATGCTCACGCTTTCCCGCTCGTTCACATCCCCGGATCCGGTTCCCCCTTTTACAGTCATGGAAGCCCCGGCGCCGTACAGCGCCACTTTTGTTCCCGGTTCCAGAGGAAGAAAATGTCCTTCATTTTTAAGAAGCACCATTCCTTCCGCCGCGGCTTTCTCCGCAAGCCGGCGGTTCACTGTCTCCCGGAGAGTGACGGACTGATCCCGGGTTCCGGGAAAATCTCTTTTTTTCATAGCCTTCATAGTGGAATTCCTCCTCTCACTGATAATCCTATTTTACCCCTCATACCGATCACGCACAACTCTGATATGGGAGAATCCTTCCGGTCTTTTTTGTGATTATGCACATTGCCCGATGTTCCCATATGAATGATCAATATATTCTGCGCACTCTGTTTTTGTACAAAATATACAATTAATTTATATATTATTTGTATGTAGTATACGAATTTCTATCTATTTTGATAAATTCTTGACAATCATTGAATTCTGTGCTACTATCATTTCAACAAGAAAAAGATCTCTGACAACTGACGGATATGTGGATCACCACAGGGGAATCAGAGATCTGTGAAGCCGGCCGTCTGGGCAGTATTTGAGGGAATCTCAGATACTGCCTTTTTTGATACACAGTAAAAACCGGTTTCCGCAAAGACTTTTCCATTAATGAAAGGAGTAATACTTATGGGATTCAAAAGTGACATTGAAATCGCTCAGGAATGTGAAATGCAGCCGATCACCGAGATCGCTGCCAAAGCGGGTATCGACGACAAATACCTGGAGCAGTACGGAAAGTATAAGGCAAAGATCGACTACAACCTTCTGAAAGAGACAGA
>CALWGI010000043.1 GCA_944380045.1 uncultured Blautia sp. | reverse complement strand
CCCCCTATGTAAAAGAAGGCCAGATCATCGTCAACGTCGCCAAAGGCGTGGAGGAAAACACGCTGATGACATTGAGCGAGATCATCAGCCAGGAGATCCCTCAGGCGAACGTATGCGTCCTTTCCGGTCCAAGCCATGCGGAGGAAGTGGGAAAAGGAATTCCCACAACATGTGTGGTGAGCGCCGAAACGAGAGAGACGGCGGAATATCTCCAGGGGATTTTTATGAGCCCCGTATTCCGTGTCTATACAACTCCCGATATCCTGGGAGTGGAACTGGGAGGAGCGCTTAAAAATGTGATCGCTCTTGCCGCCGGAGCCGCGGACGGACTGGGTTACGGCGACAATACAAAAGCGGCTCTGATCACCAGAGGGATCGCGGAGATCGCCCGCCTCGGAACGAAGATGGGCGCCAGGATGGAAACGTTCTACGGGCTTTCCGGAATGGGCGACCTGATCGTTACCTGCGCCAGCGTTCACAGCCGCAACCGCAAAGCCGGATATCTTATCGGCAAGGGGTATACGATGAAAGAGGCCATGGACGAGGTGAAGATGGTTGTGGAGGGCGTTTATTCCGCCAAGGCGGCCAGAAGCCTGGCTGAGAAATACGAGGTGGAGATGCCGATCATCGAGGAAGTGAATAAGGTTCTTTTTGAGGATAAGAAAGCCGCAGACGCGGTGAGGGACCTTATGGTCAGGGACAAAAAAGTAGAGACGCCCATGCTTCCGTGGTAAAAAATAAAAGAGATGTAAAAAAATATCCGCCGGAACTCTGAGAGTTCCGGCGGATATTTTTCTTAAGGGCAGGGCCCTTTTCGCGTTAAAAAAGTCGTGCGTACAGGATCAGAACATGACGCCCCGGAGATCCTCGGGAACATGGGAGCTGTGGTAATCCTGGTTCAGTGTATCCAGAAGATCCATATCCTCCTGGTCGATAGTGAAATCAAATATGTTCGCGTTGGACGCGATCCTGTCGGGATGGACGGATTTCGGAATAACGGAGATACCCTTCTGCACAGCCCAGCGAAGGCCGATCTGCGCGGGAGTGTGGGCGTATTTGGTGCCCATCACACAGAGCACGTCGTTGTCCAGATAAGCGCCTCTCGCGAGAGGTGCGTAAGCCTGCACCTGGATCCCGTTTTCCTGGCAGTACGCGATCAGCTCTCTGGGATAACAGAGAGGATGGCATTCAATCTGATTCACTGCCGGAACAATACCGGAAACCGTGCGCAGCTCTTCCAGATGTCTGATCTCGAAATTGCTCACTCCGATGGAAAGGGCTCTGCCGGTGCTTAAGATCTTCTCCATTTCCTTCCAGGTGCTTAAATAACATCCCGGTACCGGCCAGTGGATAAGATACAGATCGATATAGTCCAGGCCGAGGCGGTCGAGGCTGCGCTGAAAGGATCCTTCAATATCGCCCAGACGCTGAGCGGTATTCCAGATTTTTGTCGTTATAAAAAGATCTTTTCGCGGTAAACCGCATTTCGCGATGCCGCGGCCCACATTTTCTTCGTTCTTATATGCCGGAGCTGTATCGATCATGCGGTAGCCGCTCTGAACGGCGGCAATGACCGCGTTTTCGGCCTCGTTCTCTCCGGTGGCTTTATATACCCCCAGTCCCAGCAGGGGCATTTTCCTGTCGTTATTTAAAAAAACAGAGTCAGTCAAAATGTTTCCTCCTTGTCTGCGGCTGATAAACAGCCGTTTCTTCCGTATGTGGCGGGAGAAGAGCAATCTCCCGGAACACAACACTTCTGACCATACTTTGTATATTATAGCATATAATTGTGAAAGAAACACTTCTTTTTTATTAAATAATTACTACGAACAGAAGGATTATGTAACCTTCCTGTAAAATCCATTCAGAACAGAGCGGCTGAGTTACTATGGAAAAAGATATTGTTATAATTGTAACAATAATTTCCCCGTTAGAAAAAATATTACAAATATCCTGAATTAAAATAAGGATTTTCCGTTATTTTCAATGTGAATTTATCAATATCACCTTGCTAAAAGAAAGATAAAGATGTATAATAAATCATAATTGATAATTTCTTGTCATAAGTGCGCATTTTTTTAGAAAGGAGTAGGATCATGCATCTTATCAAAGACGAAAACGGTAATCCTGTTCAGCACGGACATGAACATACACACAGCCACGGCGAGGGATGTGAGAATCATTCCCACGATCACTGCGGCAGCTGTCAGGGAGGCGACTGCAGGAATGAAACCACAGCGCTTCTGACATACATGCTCCAGCACAATGAGCATCACGCCCAGGAACTGGATCAGATGGCGGATAACCTCGAGAAAATGGGGCTTTCCGCTGCGGCGAAGACCATTAAGGAAGCCGTATCCGATTTCCAGAAGGGCAATATGCGGCTGGGACTTGCTCTGACACTTGTCAAAGACGAACTGAAATAATTGAAAGCGACATCGGGAGGTGACACAGATGTGTCTTGCAACTGTATATAAAGAAAGCGACGATTCCGTTATTTTCAGGAATGTAAGCCGTATCGACGTGGACGGAGACAAGATCGTTCTCCGGGACATCATGGGCGACGAACGGATCATTGAAGGACGTATCCTTATGGTGGATCTGGCGAACAGCGTTGTGAAGCTGTGCTGCGACTGACGGGGCGGCGCGGAAGCGATCTGTAATCTATAGTATTACCTGACTTAGGAGGCATCAATAATTATGGCACATGTGATTGCCGTCGCAGGAAAAGGCGGCGTTGGAAAAACTACTCTGTGCGGAATGCTGATCCAGTATCTCTGCGAGCAGGGCAAGGGACCTGTCCTCGCTGTGGATGCTGACGCGAATTCCAATCTGAACGAAGTTCTCGGAGTGAAAGTCGACACCACTCTCGGAGATGTCCGCGAGGAGATCGCGAGGGCGGAGATGGCGAAGGAGAGTCCGATACCGGCCGGCATGTCCAAGGCGGATTACGCGGAACTCCGTTTCGAGGACGCGCTGGTGGAAGACGATGATTTTGACCTGCTTGTGATGGGAAGGACCCAGGGCAAGGGATGTTACTGCTATGTGAACGGGCTTCTCCAGGCGCAGCTGGCCAAATATCAGAATAATTATCCATATTTTGTTGTTGACAACGAGGCCGGTATGGAACATATCAGCCGCGGAGTCCTGCCCGGTATGCAGACAGCGATCCTGGTAAGCGACTGTTCCAGGAGAGGCATCCAGGCAGTGGGAAGGATCGCCCAGCTGATCGAAGAGTGCGATATGCATCCTTCCACAGTGGGACTGATCGTCAACCGGGCGCCAAAAGGCGAACTGAATCCCGGAATCCTGGAAGAGATCAGGATCCAGGGACTGAATCTTCTCGGGGTGGTTCCCCAGGATGAATCTGTGTATGAGTACGACTGCGAGGGCAAACCCACGGCGTCTCTTCCGGAGGACAATCCTGTGAAACAGGCACTCCGGGCTATCGTTGATAAACTTGATCTTTGATCCTGCCGCTTCAGTAAGCGGGACGTCCACACCGGGAAGAGGTTTTCCCGGCGGACTTTTTACATGAAAATAACCCATGGGCGGGGATGGGTTCTGTCTGCGGGGTTATTATAAAAAAGACAAAAATAAACATACATGGCCGCGTTTCTCATAACTGCCATGTATCACTAAAGGAGGTCAATAATGAGTGAATTCAAATTAACTACAGTGGAAGAATTTGAGAATGCCACTAACAGACTGCTGGAGACCGGCGCGAAAGTGGGCGCTGATTCATGGCAGCTCCGCGTGAAAAATCAGACTCCTCACTGTAAGTTCGGAGAGAAAGGCATCTGCTGCCGTATCTGCTCCATGGGACCGTGCCGTATTACTCCGAAGGCTCCGAGAGGTATCTGCGGATGCGACGCACACGGCATCGTAGGAAGAAACTTCCTTAAATTCACAGCAGGCGGAGCGGCTACACATTCCGATCACGGACGTGAGATCTGCCATACTCTGTACTGCGCTGACAAAGACGGAAACTACAAAGTAAAAGATCCCGAGAAGCTGATCCGCATCGCCAAAGAGTGGGGCGTTGAGACAGAAGGCAAGGATATTTACGATCTGGCGCACGAGATGGCTGAGACAGGCCTTATGGAATACGGCAAGCCCTTCGGCTACCAGAGATTCCTCGACAGAATGCCGGCAGGCCAGAAGGAGAAACTGATCGAGAATGAGATCGCTCCCCGTGCCATTGACCGTGAGGTTGCTTCCTCTCTCCACATGACCCATATGGGATGTTCTTCCCTTCCGGAAGCGCTTGTGAAACAGTCTCTCCGCTGCGGTCTTGCAGACGGATGGGGCGGCTCCATGATGGGAACTGAATTCTCCGACGTGCTTTTCGGCACACCGAAGCCCATCGACACAGAGGCGAACCTGGGCGTTATGGTGGAAGAGAACGTAAACATCGTTGTACACGGCCATGATCCCAGCCTTTCCGAGATGATCTGCGAATACGCGGACAGCAAGGAAATGATCGACTACGCGAAATCCGTAGGAGCAAAGGGAATCACCGTATCCGGTGTATGCTGTACCTCCAACGAAGTGGCAATGCGCCGCGGCGTTCCCATGGCAGGTAACTTCCTGCAGCAGGAGAACGTGGTCCTCACAGGAGTCTGCGAGGCGATCGTTGTTGACGTTCAGTGTATCTTCCCGGCACTTGGACCGTTAAGCAAATGTTTCCACACCAAATTCATCACAACATCTCCCATCGCTCAGATGCCGGATTCTGAATTCATCAGATTCAACGCTGAGACAGCAGGAGAGAACGCGAAAGCGATCGTTAAACTCGCAATCGACAACTTCAAGAACAGAAAGCCCGAGCTTGTACATATCCCGCAGCTGAAGCAGAAGGCTACTGTAGGTTACTCTACAGAAGCGATCGTCAAAGTTCTTGACGGCGTTACCAACTCTCAGGTAGACGAACTTGGCACAACCAAGCCTCTCCTTGAGTGCATCACCTCCGGCGTTATCCGCGGCGCTGTTGCCATGGTAGGATGCAACAACCCGAAGATCCGTCCGGACTACGCTCACATTGAGCTTATGAAGAAATGTATTGCCAACGATATCATCATCATCGCTTCCGGATGTTCCGCACAGGCTGCCGCAAAGGCAGGTCTTATGGACAAGTCTGCGAAGGAACTCTGCGGAGCCGGTCTTAAGAGAGTCTGTGAACTGGCTGATATCCCGCCTGTACTGCATATGGGATCCTGCGTGGATATTTCCCGTATGATGGTTCTGGCCGCAGAACTCGCGAAAGACGCAGGCCTGCAGATCAACCAGCTTCCTGTAGTAGGATGCGCTCCGGAGTGGATGTCTGAGAAAGCAGTTTCCATCGGCAACTACGTTGTGGCTACCGGTATCGATACCTTCCTTGGTGTTGATCCCTATGTGGCAGGTTCCACAGAAATGGCAGAACTTCTGACAGAGGGAACCAGAAAATGGGTAGGCGCTGCTTACACAGTTGAAACAGATATCGAGAAATTAGTTGATCTGATGATCGAGAGGATCGAAGAGAAGAGAACAGCTCTTGGAATCTGATAAATAATTACAAAGGTGGATGACGTGAAATGAAAATCGCAGTAACAGGAAAAGGCGGCGTGGGTAAGACAACGTTTGCGGCGACTCTGGCCCGCCTGTACGCAGCGGAAGGAAGGCCGGTCCTGGCGGCGGATGTGGATCCGGACGCCAATCTGGGACTTGCCCTGGGATTCGATGAAGAGACACTGGACTCTATCGTTCCCATTTCCAAAATGCGCAAACTTGTAGAGGAACGGACCGGAGCGACGGCGGGGAACCAGTTCTATCATCTGAACCCCAAAGTGGACGACATTCCCGATAAATACGGCAAGGTCTGCAACGGAGTCAGGCTCCTTGTTCTTGGTACTGTGGAGACGGGCGGCGGCGGCTGCGTATGTCCGGAACACGTGATGCTGAAACGTATCATCAGCAATCTTGTCCTTCGCAGGGAGGACGTGGTGATCCTGGATATGGAGGCTGGCCTGGAGCATCTGGGAAGAGGGACCACGGAAGGCATGGACGCCTTTATCGTGGTGATCGAACCGGGCGCCAGAAGCGTTCAGACCTATAAGAACGTAAAACGCCTTGCAAAAGATCTGGGCGTCGCCCAGGTGAAGGTCGTCGCCAATAAAGTACGCACCGAAGAGGACGAGGCATTCATCATTGAACGGATTCCCGAGGAAGATCTTCTTGGAATGATCCATTACAATACAGAGGTGATGGACGCTGACAGACAGGGGAAATCCCCCTACGACTTCAGCGAGACGGTCACCGGTGAGATCAGAAAGATAAAAGAAAAAATTGATCGTCAGTGATCTATAATTAGGAGGTATAACAGTGACTTTATTTGAAAGTGTTTTCGCAGGAAACGACGCGGTCTATGGCCTTACCGAGAACGCCATTGACGAAGCAATCAAAGCTCATGGAGCGGACAAAGCAGTCAGCTTCCCCAACACCGCTTACTCCCTTCCCTGCTACTACGCAGTAACAGGAACCAAGGTAGGCACACTTGGAGAGCTGAAAGAAGCACTGGGGGTTGTGAAGACCCTCATGACAAGAGAGAAAAGGACCCACGACGTATTTATGTCCGGTGTGGCTACAGCGCTCTGCGCGGAGTTCATCGAGGTCCTGAAATACATCGACGGCGCGGTTCCCTATGAAGAGCCCTGCTACGGCCATCTTGCCGACGCAGTGATCCGTGAACTGGGCGTGCCGCTGGTAACCGGCGATATCCCCGGCGTTGCCGTTATCCTGGGCAAGGCTCCTTCCGCAGAGGAAGCAGCAGCCCTGGTAAAATCCTACCAGGCACAGGGTATCCTTGTTACCCTGACCGGAGACATCATCGATCAGCTTGCAGAGATCAACTATAAGACAGGCGCCAACGTACGTGTGATCCCGCTGGGCAAGGACGTTACATCCGTGATCCACGTGGTATCCGTAGCGATCCGCGCGGCCCTGATCTTCGGTAACGTAAAACCGGGTGACGCTGCAGCGCTTATGGAATACACCATGAAACGTGTGCCGGCGTTCGTAAACGCATTCGCGCCGCTGAACGATGTGATCGTGGCATGCGGAGCAGGCGCTATCGCACTTGGCTTCCCGGTAATCACCGACCAGGCGGACGTTGCGAGAGTACCGAAGAGCCTGATCTGCCAGACAGATATCAGCAAATGGAACGCAACCTCTCTTGAGGCACGCGACATCAAGATCAAGATCACCAATATCGACATCCCGGTAGCGTTCGCGTCCGCATTCGAGGGCGAGATCATCCGCCGCAAGGATATGCAGGTAGAGTTCGACGGATCCCGCGTGGACTGCGCAGAGCTTGTACAGACCTGTGACGCCAGCGAGGTGGAGGACCACAAGATCACCGTGATCGGACCGGAAGCAGACGAGATGGAGCTTGGAAGCAAGAACTGCATCGCATACGTTGTGAAGGTTGCCGGCAAGAACATGCAGGCAGACTTCGAGCCGGTTATCGAGCGTAAGTTCCATAACTACATCAACTGCATCGAGGGCGTATACCATACAGGCCAGAGAGACATGCAGCGTATCCGTATCAGCATCGACGCGTTCAACGCAGGATTCCGCATCAAACACATCGGAGAAGTGCTTTACTCTCAGGTAAAGAACGAATTCGACGCGGTTGTGGACAAATGCGAGGTAGTGATCTACACAGATCCGGCAGAATGTAAGAGAGTACGCCATGAGGTGGCTATCCCCACATTCGAGAAACGTGACGAGCGTCTGGACAACCTGACAGACGAGTCTGTAGACGTATACTACAGCTGTATCCTGTGCCAGGCATTCTCCCCCAGCCACGTATGCGTGGTAACACCGGAGAGACTGGGACTGTGCGGAGCCGTATCATGGCTTGACGCCAAGGCTACCAACGAGCTGGATCCGGCAGGACCCTGCCAGGTGATCACCAAAGAGCGTCCCATCGACGAGAACCTTGGTTCCTACGAGGACGTAGACGAGGCAGTGAAGAAACTTTCCCAGGGCGCCCTGGAGCATGTAACCCTGTATTCCATCATGCAGGATCCCATGACCTCCTGCGGATGCTTCGAGTGTATCTGCGGTATCGAGCCGTTCTCCAACGGCGTTGTTATCGCCAACCGTGAGTATGCCGGCATGACACCTCTTGGAATGACCTTCCCGGAGATGGCGTCCATGACAGGCGGCGGCGTGCAGACACCGGGCTTCATGGGACACGGCAAGCACTTCATCTCTTCCAAGAAGTTCATGAAGGCAGAGGGCGGAATCGAGAGAATCGTATGGATGCCCAAGGAGCTGAAAGACTTCGTGGCAGAGCGTCTGAACAAGACGGCGAAAGAGCTTTACGGAATCGACAATTTCACAGACATGGTCGGAGACGAGACAGTAGCGACAGATCCGGAGACACTGGTAGCTTTCCTTACCGAGAAGAACCATCCGGCTCTTGCACTGGATCCGATGATGTAATTTCAAGGCGGAGAATGGGGTTTACCTCATTCTCCGGCGTTATGCTTTCAGAAAGCAGTCGTGAAAACTGACAGAAAGGTTTGCCTATTTTTGGCGGAATCTGCCTTGTCAATAACCTATGAACTGTTGTATAATATGCAATAGAGTATAAATATCAATACTTAAATTTTTAAGAGGAGGCTAACAAGAAATGCCGTTTAATCAGAAACCACAAAAGTTTAATGCGAAGATTAACTCAGTCACAATCGGAAGCGGAGACAAGACTGTGACAATCGGCGGAGACAGCACATTTCCGTTCTACACCTTTGACGCTCCGTCAGAGAACTGCCCGAAGATCGGCGTAGAGATTTCTGACATGGGCCTTGAAGGCGTATCTGAGGGAATCAAAGCATACTACGACGGAGCTTCCACCATGGCTGACATCGCGAAGAAAGCAGCCGCTATGGAGGGCGCTGACTTTGTCGCACTGATCCTGGAAGGCGGAGATCCCAACGGTGAGAACAAGTCCATCGACGAGCTGATCGCAGTTGTTAAGGAAGTTGCCGACGCAGTTGACTGTCCGCTTGTTGTAGAGGGATGCAAGAACGTAGAGAAGGATGCGGAACTTCTTCCGAAGGTTGCAGAGGTTCTTCAGGGAAGAAACGCTCTGATCCTTTCCGAGAAAGAAGAGAACTACAAGGCTATCGGCGCAGCTGCAGGTCTGGCATACAATCAGATCGTAGGCGCTGAGTCCGCGGTAGATATCAACCTTGCGAAGCAGCTGAACGTTGTTACAACACAGCTTGGCGTAGATCCCAAGAAGATCGTTATGAATATCGGAAGTGCGGCAGCAGGCTACGGATATGAATATGTGGTTTCCACTATGGACCGTATCAAAGGTGCTGCTCTCGGCCAGAACGACAACATGCTTCAGATGCCTATCATTACACCTGTATCCGCAGAGACATGGGGCGTGAAGGAAGCTACAGCTTCCGAAGCTGACATGCCGGAGTGGGGCCCGCAGGACGAGCGTGGAATCGACATGGAGATCATGACAGCTGCAGCAGACCTGGCAGCAGGTTCTGACGCTGTGATCTTAAGACATCCGGAATCTGTTAAGACAATTTCCAAGATGATCAAAGCACTTGTGTAACGAATAGGAGGATAATTGAGCTATGGCACTGAATGGTATTCAGATCTTTAAATTAACACCAAAGAAAAACTGTAAGGAATGTGGATGTCCGACGTGTATGGCTTTCGCTATGAAAGTTGCACAGGGCGCTATGCAGATCGAACAGTGTCCGCATATGTCAGAAGACGCGCTGGCTACTCTTTCCGAGGCTACCGCACCGCCGATGAAGACCATCAAGATCGGAACAGGCGACGGCGAGTTCACTCTCGGCGGAGAGACCGTTCTCTACAGACATGAGAAGACATTTGTCAGCAAGACAAGATATGCAGTATCTCTCTGCACAGGCATGAGCGACGCTGAGGTTGAGGCGAAGCTTGCTGAGATCCCGGTAGTTGACTATGAGCGTATCGGCGAGAGAATGCATGTTGAGCTTGTATATGTAAACTGCGGAGCAGACGCTGACGCGGCTAAATATACAGCGCTGGTTGAGAAGGCCAAAGGCCTTGGAAGAACTCTGATCCTGGGATGTACTGATCCTGAGATCGCGAAAGCTGCTCTTGAAGTATGCAAGGACAGCAAACCGGTTCTGAACGGAGCGAACGCTTCCAACTATGAAGCTATGAACGCAGTTGCTACAGAGGCAGGCGTTGTTCTGGGCGTATCCGGCAAAGATATCAACGAATTATACGACACAACAGCAGCACTTGAGAAACTGGGCAACAAGAACCTCATTCTTGACACCACAGGCGCTGACGCGAAAGAAACATTCGCAAATACTGTACTGGTTCGCCGTGCAGCTCTGAAAGATCAGGACAGAACCTTCGGTTATCCGTCTCTGGTCAACCTTGTTAAGATCGCTCAGGGCGACAAACATCTGCAGGCAGCACTGGCAGCACTGTTTACCATGAAATACGGTTCCATCGTTGTAATGGAAGAGATGACATACGCAGAGGCGCTTCCGCTTTACGGACTGCGTCAGAACGTATTTACAGACCCGCAGAAGCCGATGAAGGTAGAGCCGGGTATCTACCCGCTGAACGGCGCGGACGAGAATTCTCTCGTAGTTACCACTGTAGACTTCGCTCTTACTTACTTCGTAGTATCCGGCGAGCTGGAGCGTTCCGGTGTTCCGCTTAACTTCGTTATCAACGACGCTGGCGGACTTTCCGTTCTTACCTCCTGGGCCGCAGGTAAATTCTCCGGAACAAGCATTTCCGAGTTCATCAAAGAGAATGTTGAGCCGAAGGTAAAATGCAGAAAACTCGTGATCCCCGGTAAGGTAGCCGTTCTGAAGGGCGATCTGGAAGCAAAACTTCCGGGATGGGAGATCATCGTAGGACCGAGAGAAGCAGTACAGCTTGTGAAGTTCTTAAAGGATATGCAGGCATAACTGCACCTTATCATAACAAAGTAATGTAAAGGAGAACACAGGTATGGCAAAATTTGTAGTAATCGGAGAAAGACTTTCAACAACAGCTCCCGCTGTAAACAAAGCTTTCATGGAAAGAGATCCGGAGCCGATCATCAAGAGAGCAAAACAGCAGCTTGACGCAGGCGCTACTTATCTGGATGTTAATATCGGACCGGCTGAGAACGACGGCGAGGATCTGATGAAGTGGGCGGTTCAGCTCCTTCAGTCCGAGTTTGACAACGTTCCGCTTGCTCTTGATACAACCAATAAGAAAGCAATCGAAGCCGGCATTTCTGTTTACAACAGAAGCAAAGGCAAACCGATCGTTAACTCTGCAGACGCAGGCGACAGAATTTCCAACATCGACCTTGCGGCAGCTAACGACGCTATCGTTATCGCTCTCTGCTCTTCAGGAATGATCGCATCCGACAACGACGAGCGTATGATGCACTGCCAGAACATGCTGGAGAGAGGCCTTGGCCTTGGCATGGAAGCAGAGGATCTGTGGTTTGACCCGCTGTTCGTAGTTGTTAAGGGTATGCAGGAAAAACAGATGGAAGTTCTGGAAGCAATCAAAATGTTCTCCGATATGGGACTGAACTCCACCGGCGGACTTTCCAACAACAGCAACGGTATGCCGAAAACCATCCGTCCGATCATGGATTCCGCTCTGGTAGCTATGGCAATGATGCAGGGTCTTACCTCCGCAATTGTCAACCCCAATGATCTTCGTCTTATGGAGACCATTAAATCCTGTGACGTATTCAAAGGAAACACTCTGTACGCAGATTCTTATCTGGAGATCTGATCCGCCGGCGGACAACCCGTTCTGCGGTAAGGGAACGCTCTGTACAGGCGGTCCCGGAGAAGAGTTTTATAGTGTACATAACCAAGATGGGGGCTGGAGACTTCGGTCTTCAGCCCTTCATTTATCCTAGGAGAAAGGTGGTTGCCTGATGTTTAAGGTGACGTTTGCTTTTGAAGACGGCAGTGTAACAGAAACCTATGCCAATACAGGAGACAATCTCCTGGAGATCGCCCGTGAAGCCAATGTGGCGATCGACGCCCCCTGTTCCGGAAACGGAGCCTGCGGGAAATGCCGCGTGCAGTTAAAGAGCGGCGAACTGGAAACAAAGAAAACACTTCATATTTCCGATGAAGAATTCGAGGAAGGATGGCGCCTGGCCTGCATGAGCAAGATCATTGCAGACGTGGAGGTCCTTGTTCCGGACATTGCTTCCGCTTACAAGAGCAGGATGAAAGTCGCGGATTTAAGTTCAAGGGAAGAGATCGCCATTTTTGAAAACGCCAAGAGAGAGATCGAACTGGCGGGTATTGAATTGAAAAACAGCCTTGACGTGGTGGAGGTTCAGATGGAAGAACCTACTCTGGACGATACCATGCCTGACATCGAAAGGCTTTCGCGCGCGCTGCGCAAGTTTATGAACCTGAAGCGTGTGAGAATCCCCTATACGGTTCTCAGAAAGCTTCCGGATGTTCTCAGAAACAGTAAGTTTTCTGTGAAATGTGTGCTTAGGACAACACCGGACGATATGTTCGTATATGATATTTTTGACAGCAGAGAAGACGTGGTGATCGGTGGACTTGCGGTGGATATCGGTACCACTACAGTATCCGCTGTGCTGATCAACATGGAGACGGGAGAGATCCTGGCGAAGAGCTCTGCCGGTAACGGACAGATCCGTTATGGAGCCGACGTTATCAACCGTATTATCGAGGCGGCCAAACCGGGCGGCCAGAAGAAGCTGCAGGACGCGGTGATCAAGGAGACCATCAATCCCATGATCCATGAGATGTGCAAGAGCATCGGTTTCCCCAAAGACAGGATCTACCGTATGTGTGTGGCTTCCAACACGACGATGAATCACCTGTTTGCCGGTATCAACGCGGATTATCTCCGTATGGAGCCGTATATCCCGGCGTTCTTTAAAACAAATTCGCTGTTCTCCTCAGATGTGGGGATCGACATCAACCAGGACGCGCATATCATTATCGCGCCCAACATCGGAAGCTATGTAGGCGGCGATATTACCGCGGGCACCCTGGTGAGCATGATCTGGAACAGACCGGAATTTTCCCTGTTCATCGATCTGGGAACCAACGGCGAGCTTGTATTCGGCAACTCTGACTTCATGATGAGCTGCGCCTGCTCTGCGGGACCGGCTTTCGAGGGCGGCGACATCAGCTGCGGCATGCGCGCCACAGACGGAGCCATCGAAGCCTGCACCATTGACAAAGACACCATGGAACCCACCTATACTGTTGTGGGAGATCCCGGCACGAAACCGGTGGGACTGTGCGGATCCGGCATCATTGATGTGATCAGCGAGCTGTTCACGGCCGGCATCATCAATCCCAAGGGCAAATTTGTCCGCGAAGGAAAGAGAGTACACCATGACCAGTATGGAATGGGCAGCTATGTCATTGCTTTTGAGGAGGAAGCCGGCACCACGAAGGATGTGGAGATCACGGAAGTGGATATCGACAACTTCATTCGTGCGAAAGGCGCGATCTTCTCAGCGATAAGGACCATGCTTTCCTCGCTGGATTTCGACGTGTCCATGATCGACGACGTCTATGTCGCAGGCGGTATCGGAAGCGGTATCAATATGCGCAACGCAGTGAATATCGGAATGTTCCCGGATATTCCGTTGGAGAAGTTCCACTATATCGGCAACTCCTCCCTGACCGGAGCTTATCTGATGCTTCTTTCCACGCCGGCGGAGCAGAAGACGTACAAGCTTGCGTCCAATATGACTTATCTGGAGCTTTCCGCAGTACCGACCTATATGGACGAATTCGTGGGAGCATGCTTCATTCCTCATACAGACGCGTCCATGTTCCCGTCCGTACAGCAGAAATAAGGCCGGGGCAGAAGCGCCGTCCGGCGACGGTATATTTAATCTAAGTTTAACAGAGGTGTGCAATGAATTCTGACATAAATGAGTTAAAATCCGGCGGAGAGGAATTCCTCTCTGTGGGAGACAGACTGGGATATGAAAAAGACAGCAAGGAGAGGATGCCCTGGGAGCATTATCTGGACGCCTACGGGAAAGCTGATCCCGTGGAAATCGCGACCAGACTTCAGATTCCGTATGATCAGGACACGAAGTGCTTTACCCTTCCTTTTCTGGGATCTGTATATGAGATCTCATGGCCTGAGTTTCGGGTCAGCCATCATGAGGACGGGCAGAAGTATTATCCGCTGGAAGAGATGATCTATGCCAGAATCCTGACCATCCGTTTTCTTCTTGAGGGCTCTGCCGTCAAGGGAAGCGGCAGGATGAAAACCTACCGGGAAATGCCCTGGGGCGAAGTGTATCTCCGCCAGTTTGACGGAAGATGTATCAAGCGTCTGGCGTTTTCCTACGGGAACCGCCTGAAGGATTTCCGGGCGGTTATGGAGCACCTTCACGCAGCGCCTGTGGACCACGGGGACGCTGCTTATGAGATCGAGATCTTTCCGGGATATCAGATACAGATGATCCTCTGGGAGGGCGACGAGGAGTTTCCGCCTTCTTCACAGATCCTGTTTTCCGATAATTTTCCGGTGTCTTTCCAGGCGGAAGACATGGCGGTTATGGGGGATGTTATCATCGGATCGCTGAAATCTTTCGCGAAAGCAGTTCTCTGATCAGGCAGAAAACAGTCTGCCATTAAATGATAAAGACAGGAGGAACCTGTTTTTATAGAATATTCGGATATACAAATACATCACCGTTCACGAGGGGAACGGAGGTATGTCCGGCGTATGAAAAAAGGAGGTAATTTAACTATGGGATTCAAAAGCGACATTGAGATTGCACAGGAGTGTGTAATGCAGCCGATCACCGAGATCGCCGCTAAAGCAGGTATCGACGACAAATACCTGGAGCAGTACGGAAAGTATAAGGCAAAGATCGACTACAACCTTCTGAAAGAGACAGA
>CALWGI010000042.1 GCA_944380045.1 uncultured Blautia sp. | reverse complement strand
CTTGTGGCGCTGTATGACGATATCGCCTACGGGGAATCCCTGGGTACTACAGCGAAATTCCCGCGTAATTCGCTGGCCTTCAAATGGGCCGACGAGACGAGGGAGACAACGCTGCGGGAGATCGAGTGGAGTCCGTCAAGGACCGGTCTGATCAACCCCATCGCTGTTTTTGATCCGGTTGAGCTTGAGGGAACCACCGTAAGCCGCGCCAGCGTTCACAATGTAAGTATTGTAAAGGAGCTTGAGCTGGGGATCGGAGATACCATACAGGTGTATAAGGCCAATATGATCATTCCCCAGATCGCGGAGAATCTTACAAGAAGCGGCGATCTTAAGATACCGGATATCTGTCCTGTGTGCGGGAAGGAAGCCCGGGTGATAAAAGAAAACGAAGTGGAATCCCTCTATTGTATGAATCCGGACTGCGTTGCCAAGAAGATCAAGGCGTTTACCCTTTTTGTCAGCAGGGACGCCATGAATATTGACGGATTGTCCGAGGCCACGCTGGAGAAGTTTATTGCCAGAGGTTTTATTCACAACTTCGGAGATATTTTTGAGATCGGAAAATACCGTGACGAGATCGTATCCATGGAGGGGTTCGGGGAAAAATCCTTTGAAAACCTTATGGACAGTCTGGAGAAAGCGAGAGAAACGACGCCGGCCAAAGTGATCTACAGTCTTGGGATCGCCAATATCGGCCTTGCCAACGCAAAGGTGATCTGCCGGCATTTCGGCGACGATCTGGATGAGATCCGCAGGGCCGGTGAAGAAGAGATAAGCGCCATTGACGGAATCGGACCGGTAATCGCCCGCAGTCTGGCGGAGTATTTCCGGAATGAAGAGAACAACAGGAAACTGGATCATCTCCTGGCTCATCTGCATCTTCACAGTGAGGAGACGGCAGAGGAACAGTCGTTTGCGGGAATGAATTTTGTGATCACGGGAAGCCTGGAACATTTTTCCAACAGAAGCGAGGCCAAGGCGCTTATAGAATCTATGGGCGGTAAAGTGACGGGATCCGTGACGGGAAAAACCAGTTATCTGATCAACAATGATAAAACGTCCGGTTCCTCAAAAAACAAAAAAGCGGCGGAACTGGGAATCCCGGTTCTTTCCGAAGAAGAATTTCTGAAACTCGCGGGCAGGGATCCAAAAGAAAGCGATTAAAAACGCACGGCTTCCTGAGTCCGGGAAACAGACCGATATGACAGCATGAAAAAGGAGGAGACAGAAAATGCCGATTAAAATACAGAGTGACCTTCCGGTAAAAGAAATACTGGAAAGAGAAAATATTTTTGTGATGGATGAAAAAAGGGCGATCCACCAGGATATCCGCCCGATCCAGATCCTGATCCTGAATCTGATGCCTCTTAAAGAGGAAACAGAACTTCAGCTTCTGCGATCGCTGTCCAACACGCCGCTTCAGGTGGATGTGACTTTCATGGCGGTGGAAAGCCATCAGTCGAAGAATACCTCTCTCAGCCATCTGAACAAGTTTTACCAGACTTTTTCGGAGCTGAAGGATATGAAGTTTGACGGTATGATCATTACCGGCGCCCCGGTGGAACAGATGGAATTCGAGGAAGTGGATTACTGGGAGGAGCTGGCGCAGATCATGGACTGGACAGATTCTCATGTGACCTCCACGATCTTTCTCTGCTGGGCCGCCCAGGCGTCCCTGTATCATTTCTATGGGCTTGAGAAGAAACCTCTGGATAAGAAAATGTTCGGTCTTTTCTGGCATAAGGTGATGAACCGCAAGATCCCGCTGGTGAGAGGATTCGACGATATGTTCCTTGCGCCGCACTCCAGACATACGGAAGTCTCCGCAGCGGACATCCACGCCTGCGGCGAGCTGACGGTTCTGGCGGAATCCGAAGAGGCCGGAGTTTTTCTGGCCATGGCGGACGGCGGCCGCAGGATCTTTGTTATGGGACATCCGGAATATGACAGGATCACACTGGACGGAGAGTACAAACGTGATATGGGAAAAGGACTCCCCATAGAAATTCCTGAGAATTACTACCGGGATAACGACCCTTCCAACAAGCCCCTTCTGATGTGGCGCGCCCATGCGAATAATCTGTATACGAACTGGCTGAATTACTACGTTTATCAGGTGACGCCCTACGATATGTACGGAACGCCCTTCTGAGACGGTATTTACGGGGGATTTGGCCTGAAGATAAACGTGATGTGACTGTTTTTTTTACATAAGGGAGATGACGGGTGGTTTGAAGAAGAATAAATACGAGATCGATATGTGCAACGGTTCCATTATGGACAAGCTGATCTCATTTTCTCTGCCGCTGATGCTTACGAGTTTTCTGCAGCTGATGTTCAACGCTGTGGATATCATTGTGGTCGGTCATTATACCGGCAGCGAAGCGCTGGCTGCCGTTGGTTCCACAACCGCGCTGATCAACATCTTTACCAATCTTTTTATCGGCGTTTCGCTGGGAGCCAATGTCCTGGCGGCAAGATACTTTGCGGCGGGGCAGGACAAAGAAATGTCAGAGGCGGTACATACGGCCATAGCGCTGGCGCTGGTGAGCGGCGTGATCATGGCTTTCGTGGGAGTGGGAGCGACCAGGCTGGCGCTGGAAGTGATGGAAACCCCGGCGAATGTGATCGATCAGTCTGTGTTGTATATGCGGATTTATTTTATGGGAATGCCGTTCTTCATGCTTTACAACTACGGCGCCGCAATTCTGAGAGCAGTGGGGGATACCAAGCGGCCGCTGATGTTTCTGGCGGTTTCCGGCATGGCGAACGTGGTGCTGGATCTGGCGCTTGTCATCGTTGTTCCGCTGGGCGTGGCCGGCGTGGCTATCGGTACCGTGGCTTCGCAGATGATCTCCTGTATTCTGGTCATCAGATGTCTGTGCAAAACAGAGAGCAGCTATCAGCTGCGTTTTTCCAGACTGGCGATCAAAAGCGTCTATCTGAAACGTATCTTTCAGGTGGGAATACCGGCGGGTATCCAGAGCACGGTTATTAATTTCAGCAACGCCATGCTGCAGTCTTCCGTAAATTCCTTCGGCTCCACAGCCATGGCGGGCTATACGGCGGCCAATAATGTAATGGGATTTCTGTACGCTGCCGTAAATGCGGTCACCCAGGCGTGTATGAGCTTTACCAGCCAGAACTACAGTGTCCGCAAGCCAAAAAGGATGGACCGTGTTCTTGTGGACTGTATGATCCTTTCGGTAGGAGTATCTGTGGTATTCGGCGTGGGAGCCTATGTGTTCGGTTCCCAGATCCTGAAGATCTATACGACTGACGCCGAGGTGATCCAGTGCGGACTTGAGATCCTTTCCATAACAACAGTACCATATTTCCTCTGCGGCATTATGGACCTGATCCCGGGGGCGCTGAGAGGAATGGGACATTCCGCGGTTCCGATGATCCTGTCTGTTATAGGTACGGTCGGAACGAGGATTATCTGGATCTATCTTATCTTCCCGCAGCACAGATCCCTTTATTTCCTGTTTATATCTTATCCCGGATCATGGATCGCCACGATCCTTTTGCAGGCGGTATGTTTCTGGTTTGTGCGGAAGCAGTGCCTGCGTCATCTGAAAATGGGCGGGGCGACAGTATAAAAATATATCAGTGAAATAATTCATGTGTAACAGATTTTGCGCGCGCCCATAAAATAAACGGAGCAATACGCGGAGGCGGCAGATGATTTCCATAAGTCTGTGCATGATTGTCAGAAATGAGGAGCGTGTTCTGGGAAGATGCCTGGAGAGCGTGAAAGATTTTGCGGATGAGATCGTCATAGTGGATACCGGTTCCGGGGACAGGACGGCGGAAATTGCGGCAGAGTTTACGGACAGGATATTCCATTATCCATGGCGGGATGATTTTTCTGCGGCGCGGAATTTCGCCATGGATCAGGGTCAGGGAGAATATCTTATGTGGCTGGATGCGGATGATGTGATCCCGGAGAGAAGCCTGGAAAAGCTGATGGAACTGAAACAGGCTTTTGACAGGGAGACAGACGTGGTCATGCTCCCTTATGTGACTGCTTTTGACGAACAGGGGCGGCCGGCTTTTTCCTACTACAGGGAAAGAATCGTAAGAAACAGTAAGGACTTCCGTTTTACGGGGAAAGTCCACGAGGTTATCCCGCCTCACGGAAAAATAATCTACGCGGATATTCCGGTGGAACACAGAAAAACAGATGCCGGGGACAGTGACAGGAATCTGCGTATATATGAAAAAATGAAGAAGGACGGAGAAAAATTCGACGCACGCTCCCTTTATTATTACGGCAGAGAACTCCTGTATCATGGCAGATACCGGGAAGGCGCGCAGGCGCTGACGGAATTTCTGGAAAGGCCTGACGGGTGGGTGGAAAATCAGATCGACGCGACCAGGCAGCTGGCGTATTGTTTTTATGGTACGGGAGAAGACTCAAAAGCGCTGCAGGCGCTTTTATACGGCCTTTCTTTTGATGTGCCCAGAGGCGAGACCTGCTGCGATCTGGGGCGTCATTTTTTTGACAGAGAAAGATATGAGGAAGCAGCCTACTGGTATAAACAGGCGTTTACAGCTAAAAGAGCAGACCGGTCGGGAGCTTTTATCCGGGAGGAATGCTACGGCTTCCTCCCGGCAGTTTTTCTGAGTATGATATATGACCGGCTGGGGCAGAAAGAGATGGCCGGAATGTATCATGATCTGGCGTATTTTTCCGGATAAGTATCAGGATCTTTCGAAGGTCCCGAACACGGTTTGCTTTCCTTTTTCTACCATGATACGTCCCCGTGCGATCACAGTATCCAGTTTCAGTCCTTCTTCTGTAAGAAGGCAGATATCTGCGTCAAATCCGGGTTTTATATGGCCTTTGCCATTCAGTTTCAGGATGGCGGCCGGATTGGAAGTAATACCCTTTACTGCTGTTTCCAGCGGGATGTTTTCTTTCTGCACACATTCGCGGACTTCTTTGAGAAGACAGGATGCTTTTCCGATACCGATTCCCTGATATTCCCCCTTTGTGTTGAAAACCGGCATGCTTCCCTGGCCGTCGGAGGAGATGGTGAACCGGTCGCTGGATATTCCCATGTCCAGAAGTCTGCGGATGCCTTTGCAGACACGCACTTCGTCGCAGATCGTCTCCCAGTAATCGATATCTTCATTTCCGGTAAAATCAATGGTTCCGCCGTCTTTCGCGAATTCCAGGCATTCATCAAAAAGAGCGGCGTTGCGGTTTACATGAGTGGGCAGAAACTGCGAGGCAGGTATTTCGGTATCGCGGACAACCTTCAGGATAAGATCCAGTTTGCGGGGGCTGTCGCCCAGATGGACGTTCACGATCCCTGCCTTGCCGGACAGCATGCCGGCAACCCGGGCGTCTGCCGCAATACGGGCAAATTCCTCAAAAGAAGGCTGTGAGGACCGGTGGTCGGAAATGGCCACTTCGCCTACGCCGATCACTTTATCCAGCATCATGATATCCTTCATAAGACTGCCGGTGAGAGTGGGGACAGGAACCTGATAGGCCCCGGTGTAAGTATAGGTAGTGACGCCTTCGTTCTCAAGGCCGTGGGCCTTTGCCAGAAGGGCCGTCATATCTCTGCCCACGCCGTCTGTGCCGATACATCCCACCACTGTAGTGATGCCGTTCATTGTAAGGTCTTTCAGTCCGGCCTCGGGCGTTCTGGTGTGGAAGCCGCCTTCGCCTCCGCCGCCCAGGATATGCTCATGACCGTCAATGAATCCGGGCACAGCAGCCATGCCTTCCCCGTTTATTTCTTCTGCCTTCAGCGCGCCGCCGAAATCGGCTTTCAGATTCTCGCCCACAGCGGCAATCTTATCTCCGAGAATAAGGATATCTTTTACTCCGGCGTATTCCGGCTGATATACTTTTGCGTTTCTGATGATCTTAACCATTCCCATATCTGTTCCTGCCTTTCTTATTACAACACAAGTCCCTCATATAGATGAGAGACTTGTGCAGATGGTTTTATGAAATAAATTTACTGGAAATTCATTGCCACAGCGATCGCTATGATAATGGTACCCATGATAAAGAAGAACGCCTGCATCTTGATCTGGAATTTGGCCCATTTGCCCCATTCGATCCTTGCAACGCCAAGTACGCCGATAAGGCTGGCAGATACAGGGGTGAACGCGTCCACGAAGCCGGCGCCCAGCTGGTAAGCCAGAACCGCGATCTGACGGGAAACACCGACCAGATCGGAAAGCGGAGCCATGATCGGCATGGTGAGAGCCGCCTGTCCGGAGTTGGATGTTACAACCAGGTTGAAGAGACTCTGGAAGATATACATGAACCATGCTCCGATGAAAGAGGGAACTCCTTCAAGAACAGTACCGATAGCGTACAGGATGGTGTTCAGTGTGGATGCCACATCCGCGTCGGATCCGCCCAGTACAAGGAGGATACCTTTCGCCATACCGACAACAACTGCGGTACCGGCCAGATCGGCAACGCCTCCCTGGAATGCGGAAGCCATTCCGTTGATCGTCATACCGTTAAGCTTGAAGATTATGGCGATAACGCCGGCAACAAAGCCCATTACAAAGAACTGGGAGGCGATTTCCGGAATGTAGAAGCCTTTCTGGGTAACTCCCCAGATGATCCAGATAAGGACTGCCAGCATTTCCAGAAGGATCAGCTTATGTCCGAGGTTGAATTCTCTCTCTTCATCCGTAACAGCGTCCATACGGTCGCGGAAATATGCGTCGCCTGCGTATACAACAGATTTTTCCGGAGTCTTGCGGATGCGTTCCGCGTATACCATCATGAAGGCTGCGGAAGCAAGCGTTACCGTAACCCACATAATGAGACGGAAAGTTGCGCCGGAAAGAACCGGAACTCCGGCGATACCCTGGGCAACAGCCACAGAGAAGGGGCTCATCCAGGATACGGCGTTACCTACCTGGGAGGCAACATAGGTGACGGTTACCGCCACAATGGAGTCGTAGCCCAACGCAATAACAAACGGCACCATGATCATGGCGAAAGGAATACATTCTTCAGCCATGCCGAAGGTCGCGCCGCCAAGAGAGAAAAGGATGAACAGAAGAGGCAGAGCCAGTCGTTCCAGACCTTTTGTCTTTTTGATGAACGCGTAGATACCCGCGTCAATGGCGCCTGTCTTCATGATGATACCGAAAGCGCCGCCCACTACCAGGATCAGCGCGCAGATACCTACTGCGGAGCCGGAACGGTCTCCGGTTACAAGACCTTCAAAAACATAATTCAGGAAACCGAATCCGCCGAAGTCGTCAGTTCCCCAGATTTTGGCTGTTTTGTGAAGTTTCTTGCTGGTATCATAGAATTCTTCGCCGTACATGGAGTACATCTCATCATCGCTCAGTCCCACGGCGTCAAGATCAGCCTGGGTCCATGCGGAGGAGTCTGTTTCCATAAGAGCTGCCAGACCGTCGGGATCTACTTCCAGCTCTTCCATAAGGGCGGTATCCTTACTGATATCGGTAAGGGCCTGAGCTACAAAATCTGTATCCAGATTATAACTGTAGCGGAACGTGTCCGCCATAAGGACAGTTCTGGTGGCAGTGTCGCCGTTTGCGTCAGTGTATTCGATGGTGTGGGTGCTGAATTTACCTGCCGGGATCAGGAAGGTAAGGAGCCAGCAGAAGATCACCACGAAGAAGATGATCGCATAAGTATGGGGAGTTTTCAGTTTGGTAAGATCTTTTTTCTTAGCCGGAACTGTCTGCTCCTTTTTGCTTTTCCAAGACATAAAATTGTCCCCCTTTATTAGTATTCTTTTACATTTTAACTTGTTCCATAAAAATACACAATAGAAAAATAATATTTTTGTCCGGAATTGTAAGAATTGACGGATGTGAGTGAGCGGAAATGGAAAATGCAGTGAACAAGGATCCGTTAAAAGCATATGATATAGGGAAATAAACGGTTTAAAGGAGAAAAGAATGCTTTGGTTTAATAATAGAAAAGATCAGGACATGGAAGAGCAGTCCTGCGGATGTAATCCCTGCGGCCCCTGCAGGCCATGTCCGCCGCCCGGACCGCCCGGTCCTTCAGGTCCTACAGGGGCAACGGGTCCCACAGGAGCGACAGGCCCGGAAGGCCCAGCAGGCCCCACAGGAGCGACAGGCCCCACGGGAGCAACAGGACCGGCGGGAGGAGCTACAGGTCCCACGGGAGCGACAGGCCCCACGGGAGCAGCAGGTCCCACAGGAGCGACAGGTCCCACGGGAGCGACAGGCCCGACAGGAGCGACAGGTCCTACAGGAGCAACGGGTCCGACAGGACCGGCGGCCCAGGAAGCGCAGTTCCTGTCAGCATATTCTACGCCGCCGCAGGCGGGAACCACAGGAACGGATCTGATCCTTGACAGGAACGCTTCTCAGAATGGAACGGCAGTTACCCATGATCAGAACAGTCCTGCGGTGACGCTGCAGGAACCGGGGTTCTACAATGTATCCTTCCAGAGCGCGCTTGCTCCGGGCACAGGAGCGTCGTTCCCCCTGACGGTGACTCTTAATCTTGAACAGGACGGAACGATCGTGCCGGGAACAACCGTACAGCATACTTTCAACAGCGCGGCGGATACGGCTACGGTTTCGTTTTCACAGATCGTTCAGGCGGCGTCCGCTCCGTCCACACTGCAGGTGACAGGAGACGGCAATCCATATTTCTACGGTCCGGTATCCATGACAGTTCAGAAGATCGGATAAGTACAGTGACCGGGGGCTGCCCGGGGATCGCGGGGATCGGATGGGGGAAGGAACTTTCCCCATCCGATGGTATATGTTTATTTAGTATTTGATTTCAGTTGAATTTTATCTGTCATGACTGCGGGCAGTCATGGTATAATAATTGCACATATGTGCAATTCAGCCCAATGGGCTGCTCCGCTACGCGGAGATTATACCGTCAATCCACGGCTTGAGAAGTAAATGCCGCTGCCGCGGCGCTTCCTTCTCTGCGCACGTGGTATAATAACCGAAAGAGAGGTGGAAAAAATGAAAATTTCAATTATTTATTACAGTAAAACAGGACATACAAAAGAAATGGGCGAAGAGATCGCCGCAGGGATCCGCGCAAGAGGCGGGGAAGCAAGGCTTTTTTCCATTGAGGAGCCTTTGGATGCAGAGTATATCGCATCCAGCGACGGCGTGATATTCGGAACTCCCACATATCTGGCAAGCACCTGCTGGCAGATGAAAAAATGGTTTGATGTGGACAGCGCCGGGATCAGTCTGGCGGGAAAACTTGGCGGAGTATACTCTACCGCCCATTTTGCCCAGGGCGGCGGCGATATTGCTGTTATGACGCTGATCGGCCATATGCTGGTCAAAGGAATGCTGATCTATTCAGGAGGTTCGTCTCTGGGGAAACCATATATTCACCTGGGACCTGTGGTTCTTGACGCAGTGGAGGGACATTACGAGAACAGCCGGGAGACTTTTCGGATTTTCGGGGAGAGGTTCGCGGATAAAGCCGCGGAAATCTTTCATAAGTAATTTTGTACATATTTTCTTCAAAAATTTACAAAATCTTTATTTGAAAAAATCCTGTTTATCTGCTATAGTAAGTGATGGTAACAGGAAACACTGTTTTCAAAAAGAAAGAAGTGTAATTTTGAGAAAAAAATCGCATATACTCCTTGGACGTTATCTTGCAGACCAGATGACAGACTCCTGGAGCCTTCAGTCTCACAGGAAAGCTTTTTGTCTGGGAAATATCCTTCCGGACATCAGGCCGTCTTTTGTTACGAAGCGGCATGAGTTTTTCGGCACTTTCGACGAAGTGCAGAGCAAACTCCAGATCCTGGTGGAGGATAACAGGACGGATCTCAGCGACAGAGTGTTCTGGAGAAGGCTGGGTGAAATACTCCATTATATCGCGGATTATTTTACTTTTCCGCACAACAGGACGTTTAAGGGGTCCCTTGTGGAGCACAACAGTTACGAGAAAGAGCTCAAAAACCGTCTGAAGGCATGTATTAAGAACGGACAGGCGGATCAGTATTCAGCATGCGCTATACGCTTTTCCAGTTTTGATCAGCTGATGGGTTATGTTAAGATGCGTCATTCCGCGTATCTGACGATGGAAAGGAACATAGCAGAAGACATCCGTTATATCCTTACCGTTTGTTATCAGGTGTTTCAGGGAGCGCTTCAGCTCTGCCGGGAATTTGTTCCATCTTCGCCGGCTGTCGCTGCAGTCTGAAAATATGAAAAAAATATGAAATTTAATTAAAACCGCCGGGGCGCCTGCTCCGGCGGTTGATTTTGAAAAAAGTGTATGCTACAATAGAGCAGGTTATATGTAAGCGATAGGTTTGAAAGGAAAGCATACCTTTATATACAGGGAAGTAGAGATATGCTCTTGGAAAGGAGTTTCTTTTTCAGGATGAAGAATAAATTTTTAAAGAAATATTTGTGTATTACACTTGCGGCAGCAATGATTTCAGGAGCTGTCGTTCCCGCTGCGGCATCCCAGGAATCCGGAAGCGGCGCGGATTCGGCATTTTCCGATGATATACAGCCGTCGGTGGAGCCCACCTCAGTTCCGGAGCCGGAGCCTACTCAGGAACCGGAATCCACTCCGGAGCCGGATATACCTACAGAGACGCCGCAGCCTACAGAGACGCCGGATGATCCCACAGAGACGCCGTCGCCTACGGAGACGCCGGATGATCCCACAGAGACGCCGCAGCCTACGGTAACGCCGGGAGATCCCACAGAGACGCCGTCGCCTACGGTAACGCCGGGAGATCCTACAGAGACGCCGTCGCCTACGGTGACGCCGGGAGATCCCACAGGCGTTCCGGAAGAAGATCAGGCAGTGAAGAAAGTTGTGGAGGGCATCGAAGCTCTCGCGAAGGAGAAGCTTACTCTCAAACATGAGGCGAAAGTAAAGGAACTCCGCACTGCGTATAACGCTCTTACAGATGAGCAGAAGAAAAAAGTAACCAATTATCAGCAGCTTGTAAAGTTTGAAAAGCAGATCAGCGCACTTAAGAAAAATAACGCTGAGGAACAGGAAAAGGCGGAGGGACTTTCTGACGGGACATCGGCCGCAAAGAGCGGAACGCCTGTCTATTACAGCAGCATGGTCTCTAATCTCCATGCGGGCAGAGAATTTTACCTCGACAGCCTGAAGGATAATTATCAGCTTTCTTTTTCGGATGATTTCGAGGATGTGATGAATCAGATCGAAAAAGAATATAAAGAGAAAAACGGGCTGACAGATGCGAGCGATACGAGGGCCAACGGACAGACTGCATCGTCGGATTCTCTCCTTGTCAGAAACTGGCAGGATATTCTTGCGGTGTATGTTTACAGGCAGAGCGCCCAGGGAATAACGGAATTTAAAATGGACTCTTCGGCAAAGGACGATCTTGCAGCTATTTTTGCAGAGATGAATCCTCTGGTTCGCGATGAGAACAATCCTTCCCATGTTTCTTACGGTAACTACCATATTAATACATACATTAAGAAAAACAATATCTCCCAGGAAGACAGGGAGGTGTTAAAGAAATACGTTGAAACAGACTGTAAGCTGCTGTGCGCCATTGTCACCGACGCCAAAGGTTTTATACGTCAGAGCGTAGGCGATGATGTTTCGGAAGAAAGAGTAAATGTTATAGCGGCAGCCTATTCCCTGGTGGGGGAAGTCGGATATTTCTGGGGTGGAAAGTCCACTCAGATCGGAGCGGACCCCAGCTGGGGTAACGCAGCGAAAGTATCGGCGGCAGGAAGTCCGAGCACAGGAACCACCCGCGCGTACGGGCTTGACTGCAGCGGATTCGTTACATGGGCCGTGATCAACGGTTACCTGGATCAGGGTATGCAGCAGGCCGTTGGAGACGGCACCTCCGAGCAGTGGATCAACGCGAATGTGGTCAGTGAGCAGGATGCCCAGCCGGGCGATCTTGTATTCCAGAGCGGACCGGAGGCGGGAAGCAATAATCATGTGGGTATTATCTGCGGTAAGACCGACGCCGGCGACTGGATCGCGGTGCATTGTTCTTCCAGCAAAAACGGAGTGACTGTTGGCGAAGCTTACGGCGCCAGCTTCCGTTACATCCGGCAGCCTTCATTCTATCCGGACCAGGAGGAACTTGCCCAGATGATCAGCGCCGGAAATTCTGCTGATAATGCAGAACCTGCAGAGAATACCGGCGATGTGATCGAAACAGGAACCGCATTCTCCGATACCGGATCAGAGGGAAGTGAACAGACCCCGAAAGTCGGCGGAGAGGATATTTTTGTGGATGAAGAAGATCTGACTGACAGCACGGCGGATCTGGAGCAGAACAACGAGATTGAGGTTGTGTTCGAAGATGTGGATACCGGAGCTTCGGTTTCTTCAGATAATAATGGAGGAGCCGGAAGCGCAGAAGTAACCGATACTTTACAGGGGATCCTTGATCAGAACGATTCCGTTTCTCAGGAGAGTGGCTCTGCAGCAGGCGGGGGAACAGATCTCAGTGATATCGAAGTTGTTTTTGAGAATTGATAAAATGCCCATGCAGTCTGTTGACCGCATGGGCATGATTTTATACGGAAATACAGGAAAGAGTTATCTTTGGATGCCGGAAAGGATTTCTTCAATCCATTTATCGGTACTGTAGTTGTCGTCAAACAGGCGGACGATCACTCCGTACGGTTCGGCGTCGCTGGAAAAAGCGTTGGCTTCGTCTGTGTCAACATGCATGGAAAGACGGAAATCCCGGCTGACGCGGACTACGACGTCTGCGTAGATCAGGGTGCGTTCATAGCTTTTGGTGAGGACGAAGACCTCGTCGTTGTCGCGGACGTTCAGGGTGAGGGCTTCGTCAGGAGTCATATGGATATGCCGTTTGGCAACGATCACACCTTTGGATATCGAAAGCTCGCCTGCGGGTCCTCGGAGGATACATCCGGGAGTCCCTTCGGTATCTCCGGACTGGCGGATGACGCCGGGTATGCCAAGTTTTCTTGTATCGGTAAGAGAAAGCTCAACCTGCGTTTCTTTTCGAAAAGGCCCCAGGATAGCAGTGTTTTCAAAAGTGCCCTTGGGACCGATGACGCTCAGACGTTCCTGGCACAGATACTGTCCCGGCTGACTGAGTTCTTTTATATAATGAAGCTGCGCGCCTTTTCCGTAAAGGATCTCAAAATCTTCTTTCGAGACATGAATATGGCGCGCGGAGGTTTCGATGGGTATCTTAATGCTCATAATACAGCCTCCTGTGTAAAATATGCTAGAATAAAACTGTTTCCAGTTTAACTCCTGACAGTGAGAATAGCAATACTTTTTTAGGAGTATATATTATGAAGAAAAGGAAGCTTTTCTGGATAGTTCTTGTGTTTTGCCTGGCGGCCGGGGCATTCTGGAAAATCAACGGTTTTCAGACTGTCCGGAACGACGCGGAAAACAGTCCCGGTCTGGAAAAGGCCGCGGATGCGGTAAAAGAAATTTTTAATACAGAACCGGCGGATGTCCGGGAATTGCGGGAGCAGGACGTAGCGGAGACCGATTCCGGTCATCAGGAATATTATTTCCGGCAGCTGGGCGATGAGGAAAAGAGAATCTACCGGGAAATGCTGGAGGGAATACGGAGAAGAGACCGGGAATTTTATCTGTCGTCAGGAGAAGACGATCTCATAGATAAAGTATATCATGCCCTTTTAAAGGATCATCCGGAACTGTTCTGGATACACAATCGGGAGCCGGTATATAAAACCACGTACGCGGGGGCGGATTACTGCCTTTTTTCTCCCGGATATACATATACAGATCAGGAAATCGCGGAAATAGAACAAAAGATCGATCAGGCATATCAGGACGTCGCGTCTTTGACGGCTGCCGTTTCCGATCCTTATGAACAGGTCAAAACAGTTTATACATATATCATCGATCACACAGAGTACGCCTCTTCTGAGGATGATCAGAATATTGCGGGAGTATTCTGGAAGAATCAGGCGGTCTGCGCCGGATACGCCAGAGCTGTGCATTATCTCCTTGAAAAGCTGGGGATTCCCTGTATATATGTAGAGGGGAGCACGGCGGGGAGCAGCGAGGGACATGCATGGAATATTGTGCGTCTTGATGATCAGTATTACTATGTTGACGCCACTAACGGAGATCAGCCCGAGTTTCTGGAAGGAGATGCGGCGGAACTTGCAGAGCATAAGACGACCCTGTATGATTACCTGTGTCCGTTTCCCGAAGAATACGAAATGACATACACGCCGTCTCCGGAATTTTCGGTTCCGGAATGTACTTCATCCGATAAGAATTTTTATGTGCTGAACCAGGGATGCTTTGACAGTTATGACCGCGGACAGATCATGGATTACTGCAGGATGCGGCTGAATAACGGCGCTGCGGTGGTCCGGTTCAAATTTTCCGGCCAGGAAGCGTATGACGCGGCGCTCAGAGATCTGCTGGAAGAAAATAACGTACGTTATGCCGCGGAATATTATATGCAGCTGTACGGGATCAGCAGTGTGGAATATCATTACGGCCTGCTGCAGGATATGAAGACTATTTATCTGATGTTTTAGAGAGAGGAATGCGTATGATGGATATTTTGCTGAGAATCATGGATATTATAGAAAGGGTACGTACCGCGCCCTCCGTATCCGGAGCGGCGTCAGTAGTGTTTGCGATCCTTTTGGTGTTCGGGGCAGTGAACTGCGTTCTCGGATACAGACTTCTGCGGTTCTGGATGATGCTTTTTGGATTTGTCATTGGTGCCGGGATCGGATTCGGCGCTGCCTTCAGCATGGGAGCGCGGGACAGGATCGTCTTTATAGCAGCGGCTGCAGGAGTAGGACTGGTTCTGGCGGTGATTGCCTTCCTCAGTTACAAAGTGGGAATTTTTGTCCTCGGCGCGGGACTGGGAATCAGCGTAGGGGTGTATGTGCTCCACCCCACGTCATCCTTTGTGTTCTTCCTGTGTATCCTTGCCGGCGTTCTGCTGGGATCTCTGGCAATGAAATGGGCGCGGGAAGTGATCATAGTGGGAACCAGCCTTATGGGCGGAGCTATGGCGGGTGTATCTGCGGCGAAGCTGGGAGGTCTGGCGGATATTCCATATGGAATCCTCCTCAGCGTTGCATTCGCTTTTCTTGGAATGCTGATCCAGTTTGCCACCAATCGCAGAGCCCGGGAAGAAGATGACGACATCGACGAAGAGACTGATTACATGGAAGAACGGAAAGAACGCCAGAGAGCCGGAAGAAACAGGACCCGTGAACGGGATTACGCGCCTGACTTTGAAAAAACAGTAGAATACAGGCCGAAAAGGAAGAACCGGGAACCGGTTGATGAGATCGACGAGGAACTTCTCGACGAAGAGATATTGAATGAAATGATGGAGGAGGA
>CALWGI010000041.1 GCA_944380045.1 uncultured Blautia sp. | reverse complement strand
TGAGATCGTACCGGAAAGATAATGAAAAAACCTGTAAAAAACCTGAAAAAATCAGGAAAACCGTCTTGACGAACCAATAAGGCCATGCTATTATAATACAGTATGCCGCACAAAGAGGTAGAAGTATTCCAGAACAAACCGAAAGCGAATAATATAAATGACGTATAAAGTTTGTGTGACTGGATCACCGTATTTGGCGAGTAAAGATTATAGGAGGTGCCACAGATGTACGCAATTATTGCAACAGGTGGTAAACAGTACAAAGTTGCCGAGGGCGACGTAATCAGAGTAGAAAAGCTCGGTGTTGAGGCTGGCGAGACCGTTACATTTGACAATGTACTTGCAGTAAGCAACGACGGACTGAAAGTCGGAGCTGACGTAGCAGATGCCAGTGTTACCGCTTCTGTAGTTGAGAACGGCAAGGCTAAGAAAGTCATCGTTTACAAGTACAAGAGAAAAACTGGATATCACAAGAAAAACGGTCACAGACAGCAGTACACAAAGGTTAAAATCGAAAAGATCAACGCTTAATCTGGTGTTTGTATGATTACAGTTACAGTCAGTAAGAAGAACAGTTCCTATACAGAGTTTGTTTCCAGGGGACACGCCGGTTACGCGGAGGAAGGGCAGGACATTATATGCGCCGCCGTTTCCGCGCTGATCATCAGCACTGTGAATTCTCTGGAGACCCTTACGAAAGATCATTTCCGGCTGGAAGATAAGGACGGATATGTGCGTATCCTTTTTCCGGAGGAACTTTCCGACGGCGGGAAACTTCTGATGGATTCCCTTGTTCTCGGGCTGACCGAAATTGAAAAAAGTTATTCAAAACGATATCTGAAAGTAAAAGTCAGGGAGGTGTAACGATATGATGAAAATGAACCTTCAGTTATTCGCACATAAAAAAGGTGTTGGTTCCACAAAGAACGGCCGTGATTCCGAGTCCAAGAGACTTGGCGCCAAGAGAGCTGACGGACAGTTTGTAAAGGCTGGAAACATCCTGTACAGACAGCGCGGAACCAGAATCCACCCGGGCGTAAACGTAGGCTGCGGCAGAGATTATACATTATTTGCTCTGACAGACGGTGTGGTAAGATTCACCAGAAAAGGACGCGATAAGAAACAGGTTTCTATCGTTCCGGTAGAGGCAGAATAATCAAGTTCAGGCAAGGCTTCAAATCGTTCAGGTTTGGAGCCTTTCTTTGAATATATCAGATGTGAGACGACTCCCGCCTGCCCGGCGGGTTTAGAATAGGAGTTTAGAATGTTTGCAGACAGAGCGAGAATCATCATCCGTTCCGGTAAAGGCGGCGATGGCCACGTAAGCTTCCGGAGAGAACTTTATGTTCCCAACGGCGGTCCCGACGGCGGCGACGGCGGAAGAGGCGGAGACGTTATCTTTGAAGTGGATAAAGGCCAGACGACTCTGGGAGATTACCGCCACAAAAGAAAATTCAAGGCCCAGGACGGACAGGAGGGCGGCAAAAGACGCTGTCACGGCGCGGACGGGGCGGATATTGTATTGAAAGTTCCGGAAGGAACTGTTATCATGGAAGCAGAATCCCGCAAGGTGATCGCGGATATGTCCGGAGACAATCAGAGACAGGTTGTGCTGAAGGGCGGAAGAGGCGGCAAGGGCAATCAGCATTACGCAACAGCCGCCATGCAGGTGCCCAAGTACGCTCAGCCGGGACAGCCGGCACAGGAGCTGGAGGTCCTTCTGGAGCTTAAAGTAATTGCCGACGTGGGACTTGTCGGTTTTCCCAATGTGGGGAAATCCACGTTCCTCTCAAGGGTGACAAACGCACAGCCGAAGATCGCCAATTATCATTTTACTACATTAAGTCCGAATCTGGGCGTTGTGGATACCGACAACGGCGGTTTTGTCATTGCCGATATCCCCGGGCTGATCGAAGGCGCCTCCCAGGGAGTGGGACTTGGACACGAGTTCCTTCGCCATATTGAACGTACCCGCGTTCTGGTGCACATCGTGGACGCGGCCTCCACGGAAGGCAGGGATCCGGTGGACGATATCTATAAGATCAATAAGGAACTGGAGGCGTATAATCCCGAGATCGCGTCCAGGCCTCAGATTATCGCAGCCAACAAGATCGACTGCATTTTCGGAGATGAAGACCCTGTGAAACGGCTGAAAGATGAATTCGAGCCGAAGGGAATCCGCGTATATCCCATTTCCGCGGTAAGCGGCAAAGGCATCAGGGAGCTTCTGTACGGTATCCGTGAGCTTCTCGACAGCTGTCCGGATGAAAAGATCACTTTTGAACAGGAATTCTTCCCGGAAGATGTCCTGATCACCGAGAATCTTCCCTACACTGTGGAACGGGATAAGGACGATCCCCATATTTTTGTTGTGGAAGGTCCGAAGATCGAGAAAATGCTCGGTTATACCAATCTGGATTCTGAGAAGGGATTTGCTTTCTTCCAGAAGTTCCTGAAAGACGGAGGCATCCTTGACGAAATGGAAAAAGCCGGAATTCAGGAGGGCGATACCGTCCGCATGTACGGTTTTGATTTTGAGTACTATAAATAGAAAGGTCTGAATACAGTCATGACAAGTAAACAGAGAGCATACCTGAAAAGCCTCGCCATGAAAACAGAGCCCATCCTGCAGCTCGGCAAAGGCGGAGTCACCCCGGAAAACACAGCTTCCGTGGAAGAGGCTCTGGCAGCCAGGGAACTGATCAAGATCAGTATCCTTCAGAACTGCATGGAAGATCCCCGGCAGATGGCTGAGACTCTTGCAGAACGTACCCATGCTCAGGTAGTACAGGTGATCGGCAGGAAGATCGTTCTGTACCGCGAGGGAAAGAACGAAAAGAAGAAGATCATACTTCCCTGAGACCAGGAGGGACAGATATGGGCGTACATCGTAAAAAAATCGGTATAATGGGAGGAACCTTTGATCCGATCCATGTAGGACACCTGATCCTTGGGGAAAAAGCCTATGAGCAGCTTAACCTCGACAAGGTATGGTTCATGCCCAGCGGCAACCCGCCTCATAAGCGGAACAGGGACGGCTGCGCCAGCGATGAACAGAGAGTGGAAATGGTAAAAAGAGCCATCAGCGGCAATCCGCACTTCGAGCTTTCCCTTATCGAAATGAATGAGGATGGATATACGTACAGCTACCGTACTCTCGAGACCTTAAAAGAGCAGAATCCCGATACGGATTATTACTTCATCATAGGCGCGGATTCCCTGTACAGCTTCGCCACCTGGAAGGAACCGGCGCGGATTTGCGGCGCCTGCACCGTGGTGGCGGCCTCCAGGAATCATGTCCCCGCGGAAAGTCTTGATCAGCAGATGACATTTCTTTCCCAGCAGTACGGAGGATGTTTTATCCGTCTGGATACCATGAATATCGATGTGTCCAGCCGTCATCTCCGCCAGTGGCTTCAGGAAGGGAAAAGCCTGCGCTACTACGTGCCGGACAGTGTGATCGAATACATCCGGGAAAACAACATTTATCAGACAGAAAAAGGGCTCGTATAACAGAGCCCGAAAACTACAGAAGGAGTCCAGAAGGTATTATGGCTGAATATGATTTTAATAAAATGCAGAAAAAGCTGGCAAAATATCTTGACGAGGACCGCTATAACCACACACTTGGGGTCATGTATACATGCGCCGCGCTGGCAATGGTGCACGGCTGCAGTCTGAAGGACGCCCAGGCGGCCGGCCTTCTCCACGACAGCGCCAAATGCATTCCCAACAAAAAGAAACTGAAGCTTTGTGAACACAACAGGATCCCCGTGACAGAATTCGAGAAGGATCATCCCTTCCTTCTCCATGCGAAGCTGGGAGCCTGGCTTGCGAAGGAGAAATACGGGGTCAGCGACAGCGAGATACTTTCCGCCATCACATATCACACTACAGGAAAACCGGAGATGAGTCTTCTGGAAAAGATCGTATACATAGCGGATTATATCGAACCCGGACGCGTCAAGGCTCCGAATCTGGCGAAAGTAAGAAAGCTGGCGTTCCAGGATCTGGATGAATGCATGTACGAGATACTGAAAGACACTCTGATCTATCTGGAGGAAAACCCGAAGGATGTGGATTCCGCAACCAAAGACGCGTTTGTGTATTACAAAGACCTACATATGGAAAGACAGAGGATCGGCGAAGATTCCCTTTCCTGAAAGGAGCGAGAGACCATGAATAAAGAAAGAGAAATGACAAAGCTTGCAGTGAAAGCGCTGGACGAAAAAAAGGCGATGGATATCAAGGTTATTGATATTCATGAGGTTTCTGTTCTCGCGGATTATTTCATTATCGCAAGCGGCAGCAACCAGAATCAGGTACAGGCTATGGTGGACAATGTGGAAGAGCAGCTGGGCAAAGCAGGATATGAACCGAAACAGATCGAGGGAACAAAGAACTCCAGCTGGATCCTCATGGACTACGGCGATCTGATCATTCATATTTTCGATGAAGAAAACCGTCTGTTTTATGATCTGGAGAGAATCTGGAGAGACGGAAAGATCATGGAGACCAATGAGTTCCTGGGACAGGACTGATTTTGTTTACCATAATTATATTATGTAAATTATCTATTGTATTTACCGCACTTTCCCAAAGACATATTCAGGGATTGTAACATCAAGTACAAAAAAGACAGCAGCATACCAAAATGGAAAAGCTGCTGTCTTTTTCTTTACCGATTCCGTCAAACGTATGGGAAAAGAGTATTCTTATATCTAAACGATCAAAATCTCATCAGTTAAAAAAGCGGAAGACTCCGAACACCTTGCCGAGGATCTGAAGATTGCCATGCACAAGGATCGGATCCATATTATCATTCTCCGGCTGGAGACGATAGTAGCCGTCTTCTTTATAAAATGTCTTTACCGTGGCGGAGTCCTCCACAAGAGCAACGACCATATCGCCGTTCTCGGCAGTAGACTGCTGCTTTACAAGAACCTGATCCCCGTCGAAGATCCCCGCGTTGATCATGCTGTCGCCTTTGACCCTGAGCATGAAACTCTGCGCGTTGGGCATCATTTCCGCCGGAATGGGGAAATAGGTTTCGATATTCTCCACCGCAAGGATCGGCTGGCCGGCGGCGACCGTACCTACAAGGGGAACGTTGACAATTTCACGGCGTACAAGATTAAACTGATCGTCAATGATCTCGATCGCTCTCGGTTTGGTCGCGTCCCTGCGGATATATCCGTTCTTCTCCAGAGCTTCCAGATGTGAGTGAACAGAAGAAGTGGATTTCAGATGGACCGCCTCACATATTTCTCTTACAGCGGGGGGAAAGCCCCTGTTCAGGATCTCACTTTTGATATAATCCAGGATTTCCTGCTGTTTCTTACTGATTCTGCCGTATGCCATGATAAAATACCTCCATGATTTCAATCAGACAGGAAACCCTCCTGCCTCCGGATTTCTTTTTTGAGTATAGCATACTTTTCGTCGAAAAGCAAACTGATATTCGGAAAATATGTTCGCAAATTTGAAAAATCCTGGTTTAACCTTGTCTTTTGTATCAGAAAATGATACAATACCACTATATGTTGATATAAAGGAGGCATTTTTTTGCCTGTTAACAATAAAAGAAACAATCAGACAAGTCCTGGTCTTTTATCCAGAATCAGGAAAATATTCAGCCTGAATATCGGAACGGTTCTTTTCGGTGTTCTTCTGCTTTATATGCTTTTCAGCGCTGTGCTTTATCTTACTTCCACCAAATTTGAATCCTACCAGGTGATCGCCGGACCGCTTTCCAGAAACGCCACCTATACCGGCCTCGCCATAAGAGAGGAGTCTGTATATCAGGCGAAGTCCGGCGGTTATGTTTCTTATTACGCCCGCGAGGGAAATAAGATCAACGCCGACGGGATCGTTTACGGAATCAGCAGTACGGCGGTTCCTCAGACTGAGACGGAACTCACTCCGGAAGAGCTTTCCCAGATCCGCGGCGAAATGCTCAGTTTTTCCAAGGGCTTCAATCCAAGTAAGTTTAACAGTACATACAGTTTCAAGTACGGGCTGGCCGGAAGCATTCTACAGTACGCGGGAGCGGACGATGATTCCTCTGTCATTTCCGTAGGGAATCAGAATATCACACGCGCCGAAAGCGACGGTATTGTTCTGTATTCCAAAGACGGATATGAGGGCAAGACCGTATCCAGTCTTACCGCGGCAGATTTCGATCAGAATTCCTATCACGAAACAGACCTTAAGACATCCGGCGAAATCTCCTCAGGAGACGATGTATACACTCTGATCACCGACGAGAGATGGAGCCTGCTCATCCCTCTCAGCAACCGGGACGCGGCGGATCTCTCGGACCGCACCGTAGTGAGGGTGAAGTTCCTCAAAGACGGAATGTCGCAGACCGGAGATTTTTCCATTACAGAAATCGACGGACAGCAGTACGGTCAGATCGACTTCAATAAAGGCCTGATCCGATACGCTTCCGACCGTTTCCTTGAAATCGAGCTGGTTACAAACACGGTTACAGGACTGAAGATACCCTTATCATCTATTGTGACGAAGGAATTCTACAAGATCCCCGCGGACTACGCGACCACCAATGAGGACAGCCAGGATACCGGTTTCATGGTGACAAGCGTCAACGACAAGGGAAATGAAGTAAACACTTTTGTCACGGCCACCATCTACGCAAGCATCCAGGATGACAGCCAGAAAGGCGAGGACGGGGAACCCGCGGAGATATACTACGTGGATAAAGAAGACTTTAAGGAAGGCGACGTGATCGAGAACCAGAAGGACGGAAGCAGATACGTTGTCAACGACGTCGGCGTACTGGAGGGAGTATACTGTATCAACCAGGGATTTGCCGTATTCAGGCGGATCGAACTTCTGGATCAGAACGAAGAATACGCGGTGGTTTCCAAAGACACGTCCTATGGACTTTCCCTTTACGATCACATTGTAAGAAACGCAGATAAGGTAGATGAAGAAGAAATCCTGTATTAATCAGATTCTTTATCATATATTTATATTGATGGGAGGCTTGCCTCATGGTAACTGAAAACCTGAAAGAGGTGCGAAAGAAGATTGAAGAAGCCTGCAGAACTGCCGGCAGGGACCCGGATGAAGTGACGCTGATCGCCGTCAGCAAAACAAAGCCGGTATCTCTCTTACAGGAGGCATACGATGCGGGGGCCAGATGCTTCGGCGAAAACAAGGTACAGGAGATCATGGATAAATATCCCCAGCTTCCTTCTGATATCCAATGGCATATGATCGGACATCTGCAGCGCAACAAAGTAAAATACATTGTTGACAAAGCGGCGCTGATACATTCGGTGGATTCGCTTCGTCTTGCGCAGACGATAGAGGAGGAAGCTGCGAAACATAATATAAGGGTTCCCATTCTTATTGAAGTAAACGTTGCGGAGGAGGAGACGAAATTCGGCCTGAAAACAGAAGAGGTGCTTCCTCTCGTACAGGCGGTATCCGCATTTCCCCATGTTGAAATACGCGGATTAATGACGATTGCTCCTTATGTAAACGATCCTGAAGACAACAGGGGAATTTTCCGTGAATTGAAGAAATTAAGTGTTGACATTGCGGCTAAAAACATTAATAATGTTACTATGAGTGTTCTCAGCATGGGCATGACGGGAGATTATGAAGTCGCAGTCCAGGAGGGCGCTACCATGGTCCGTGTAGGGACCGGAATCTTCGGTGAACGGGATTATTTACGAAAATGATGAGATTTAACAAAGATTGGAGAATAAAATGGGCGTTTTAGATAAGCTTTTAGATGCTGTTAAACTGAATGACAATTATGATGAGGACGAGTTACTGGATGACGATCTTCTCGATGAAACAGACGAGGATTTTCTGAACGAGGGCGAGAATGAGAAACCGGTGAAGAAATTCTTCCAGAAGTTCGGCAAAAAGAAAGAGGCAGAAGACGATCTGGATGATTATGACCTTGAGGAGGAAGAACCGGTGAAACCGGCTCCCAAATACACACCCAAAGCTTCTGCTCCGAAGAGTACATTCAGAGCCGAAAAGCCGGCCCGTACATCATCCAAGATCACACCCATGAGAAGCAGCAGAAGAGGAAACCAGACTGTGAATATGGAAGTATGCGTGATCAAGCCGTCTTCCATGGAGGACACCCGTGAGATCGCGGATACGCTTGTAGACAATTCCACTGTGATCCTGAATCTCGAGGGAATTGACGTGGAACTTGCGCAGAGGATCATTGATTTCACTTCCGGCGCATGTTACTCTCTTGGAGGAAGCCTTCAGAAGGTTTCAAGCTACATATTCGTACTTGGTCCCTCCAATGTGGATATTACAGGAGATCTCCAGAATATTCTGGGAGGATCCGTTCCGTCTGTAAGAGAGGGATATTAATACACAATGGAAAAAGATACTTTTTTCATTAAGAGAATCCGGGAGCTGGCAGATATCTCTTATCAGAGAGATATCGTCACCTTTACGGATTTTCTTAATTTAAACGAACAAAATCTTGTAAACATGGAGAGATTTCCCGGTATAACGGTAGAATTTTACGGCGGCTACGATCACGCGGAACGTGTTATGGCTGCCTTTCATCCCGCCTCTGTTCAATATGAATGGGAATATCCTCTCAGCTGCCTGAAGATCGAGGCAAGATCCCGGAAGTTTTCGGAGGATCTTACGCACCGGGATTATCTGGGCGCGATTCTGAACCTTGGCGTGGACAGGAGCGTAACCGGCGATATCCTTGTGAAAGACCATACGGCCTGGCTGTTCTGCCATGAACGTATCGCCGGTTTCCTGGCGGAAAATCTTCTCCGCGTGAGACATACGGAGGTAACGGCAGAGGTATCCGCGGGAGATGTGGATATCCCGGAACCTGAACTTCTCCCCGTGACAGGGACCTGTTCCTCCGTGCGTCTGGATTCCCTTATCGCCCTGGCTTTTCAGGCGTCCAGGAGCAGTATGGTTTCCTATATTGAGAGCGGACTGGTATTTGCCAACGGGAAACTTATCACCTCCAACGGGTATGAACCGAAAGAGGGCGATATCATCTCTGTGAGAGGTAAGGGACGTTTTATTTTTGACGGCGCGGGGGGAAAGACAAAAAAAGGCCGGATCAGCGTCCGGCTCCTTCGCTATCAGTAAGAGATACAGGAGAGTGCATTATGGCGGAAAAAATATTAAATGTAAAACGGGAAGGAGATTTTTCCTATCCCATTCTTTTTGAAAATGATTTTGGACAGCTCGCGGACGCGTTAAAAAGGGAGGGCCTGGACGGACGCAGCGTCTGCCTTGTGGCAGATTCCAATACGGCGCCTCTCTACGCCGAAGAAGTAAAAAAGATTCTTTCTGAGATCTGTCCGAAAGTATTCCTGTTCACGTTTCAGGCCGGAGAAGCCAGCAAGAACCTGGATACCGTCCAGGAACTGTATGAAACCCTGATCGTCAATAAAATGGACAGAAAGGGCTTTCTGGCGGCTCTGGGAGGCGGCGTTACAGGAGACCTGACCGGTTTCTGCGCGGCCACATATCTCAGGGGAATCGACTTTATACAGATTCCCACGACGCTGCTTGCCCAGGTGGACAGCAGTGTGGGCGGGAAAACGGGCGTTGATTTCCGGCAATACAAGAATATGGTGGGCGCTTTTCATCAGCCCCGTCTCGTATACATGAATATGAAAACACTGGGAAGTCTGCCCGCGGAGGAATTTGCCTGCGGTATGGGAGAAGTGCTGAAGACAGGTCTTATATGCGACGGTGGATTTTTCCGTTCTGTGTGCAGGAACCAGGAAGCGATCCAGAACCATGACACCGATCTTCTGGCTTCCGTGATCCGCAGATGCTGCGAGATCAAAGCCGGCGTTGTAGAGCGGGATCCCAAAGAACAGGGAGAGCGCGCCCTTCTGAACCTGGGGCATACGGTGGGACACGCTGTAGAGAAACTGATGGATTTTCAGCTTCTCCACGGTCAGTGCGTCAGCATCGGACTGGCCGCGGCGGCGGAAATATCACGGAAACGCGGTCTTCTGACAGATGAGGAATATGAAGAGATCCTCTCCGGATGCAGGCTTTTTGACCTGCCTGTGAATGTTTCCGGACTCAGGGCGGAGGACATACTGGCAGCCACAAAGAACGACAAAAAGATGGAACAGGGACAGATCAAGTTTATTCTTATGAAAGGGATCGGACATAGCTTTGTGGACAGGACGGTTACAGATACTGAACTATATGAGGGGATCCGGAGTATCCTGCAATGAAGGAGCAAAAGATGTCCGTAAACAGGAAAGAGAAGAAAACGGCCGCCATATGGACCGTTCTGTTTGCCGCAGGGATCCTTCTTTTTACCCTTTCCGATCAGTTTACAAAATATCTTGCCGCTGTTCATCTCAAAAACACTGAGGGTATTACGCTGATCCCCGGCGTTCTGAAGCTTCAGTATCTGGAGAACAGAGGCATGGCCTTCGGTATGCTTCAGGGGAAACAGCTTATCCTGATCCTGATCTGCCTTGTTTTTTTCGCGGCGGCCGCCTTTGTTTTCGCGCGGACGCCCAAAACCGCCTATTATCTGCCTCTGACTGCCGTTATCGCAGTCCTTACTGGAGGCGCCGCGGGAAACTTTATCGATCGTATTTTCCGGGGATATGTTGTGGATTTTATTTATTTTTCCCTGATCGATTTTCCGGTTTTTAACCTTGCTGACATTTATGTGGTCTGCGGCGGGATCGCGCTGGCGGTGATCGTGATCTTTAAATACAAAGACGGAGATTTCCGTTTTCTTTTTTAAGGGATTTTTATTATGAATACACTGGATTTTATCGTAGAAGCGGGAGAGGAGTCGGTGCGGATCGACAGATACCTGGCGGAACACTGCGCTGATTTTTCCCGTTCCTATCTTCAGAAGCTTCTGAAGGATCAGGCGGTTTCCGTAAACGGAAAGCCTGTAAAAGCAAATTATAAAACACAGGAGGGCGACCGCATCCTCCTTGAAGTTCCGGATCTCAGAGAGCCGGATATTCTTCCGGAGGATATTCCTCTGGATATTCTTTATGAAGACGAATATCTTATGGTGGTTAATAAACCGAAGGATATGGTGGTACATCCCAGCGCCGGACATATGGAGGGAACTCTTGTCAACGGTATTATGGCCCACTGCAAAGGCCGCCTTTCCGGGATCAACGGAGTCCTCCGTCCGGGAATCGTACACAGGATCGATAAGGATACTACCGGAGCGCTCCTGATCTGCAAGGATGACGCAGTGCACAGGGATATCGCGGAACAGCTGAAAGAACACAGTATCAAGAGGCGATACCGGGCCATCGTCCAGGGAAACCTGAAAGAAGACGAGGGAACGGTGGACGCTCCCATAGGCCGCCATCCTGTGGACCGCAAAAAAATGGCCGTGAATTATAAAAACGGCAAAGAAGCGGTGACACATTATAAAGTTCTGGAGCGTTTCGGCCAGTATACTTATATTGAATGCCGGCTGGAGACGGGGCGCACCCATCAGATCCGCGTGCACATGGCAAGTATCGGGCATCCCCTTCTGGGCGATACGGTCTACGGAACGGCCAAAAACCCGTGGAAGCTTCAGGGACAGACCCTTCACGCCATGGTTCTTGGATTCCGTCATCCCGTTACGGGTGAATTTATGGAATTTGAGGCTCCTTTGCCAGAATATTTTTGCAAACTGTTGGATAAATTAAGAAAATAGTTGTCTTTTCTTCGGAAAATATTGTATAATACTAAATAGATATAATGTTTTCGCAGAAGGGAGTGTACATCAATGAATAAAACAAGTTCAATTATTACCATCGGACGTGAATACGGCAGCGGAGGAAGACAGATCGGCCAGGAAGTCGCCAATTATTTCGGCATCAAATGCTACGATAAGGAGCTTCTGGAGCACGCGGCCAGCGACAGCGGTATCTGTAAAGAATTATTCGAGCATCATGATGAGAAGCCTACCAACAGTTTCCTTTATTCTCTTGTCATGGACACCTATTCTTTCGGATATTCTTCTGCGGGATATAACGAAATGCCAATGAACCACAAGATCTTCCTGGCGCAGTTTGAAGCGATCAAGAAGCTGGCGGGAGAGGGCCCCTGCGTTATGGTAGGACGCTGCGCGGATTACGCCCTTGCGGACTGGAAAGACTGCTTCAGCGTATTCATCCACGCGGATCTGGACGCCCGTATCCGGAGGATCGCCACGAAATACAAACTGTCTGACAAGAAGGCGAAGGAGACCATCATTAAGACAGATAAGAGCAGATCCAGCTATTATAATTATTACACCAATAAGAAGTGGGGCGACGCCCAGAGTTATAATCTCTGCATCGACAGCAGCAAGCTGGGGATCGAGAATACCGCGCAGGTGATCATCCAGGCTGTGCAGATTTTCGACGCCTCCAAGAAATAAGGAGACTTTTGACATATGAAATTTCTGATCCAGCGTGTTCTGGAGGCATCTGTAAAAGTAGACGGAGAGACTGTGGGAAGCATCGGAAAAGGCCTGCTTGTCTTTGTGGGCGCCGGAAGAGAGGACGACCGGGCGGCTGCGGACAAATATCTGAAGAAACTTCTGGGACTGAGGATCTTTGAGGATGAATACGGCAAAACGAATCTTTCTCTTAAGGATGTGAACGGAGAGCTTCTTTTTGTATCACAGTTTACGCTGTACGCCAACTGCAAAAAAGGCAACCGGCCCAGTTTCATTGAGGCCGGCAATCCGGATACAGCCAATGAACTGTACGAATATATTATCCGTGAAGCCTCTAAATCTGTTCCCGTTGTCCGGCACGGAATATTCGGAGCCGATATGAAAGTCCATCTTGTTAACGATGGACCCTTTACCATTATTCTTGACGAGCATATCCTGTAAGACGGATAGGTTCTTTATGCCGGCGCCAGAGAGTAATGGTTTATGCAGGTATGATACATCTATACGACAAACCCGAGTTTTTCAAATAGATGTAGACAAAAAAAGACCCCTGTGCTATAATCATCACGAATGATATGCACAAGGGGTTATTTTTATGGAAAACAGACAGACTTACCATGAACATACAGATATTGAAAACACACTGCGTCTCCGCCAGGTTCTGGAAACCCTTCCTCCGTTCTGCAGGGATTATTTCCGTTCCATAGACGCCACAACAACAACGAAAACAAGAATATCCTACGCTTACGATATCCGCATCTTTTTTCAGTTTCTTCTGGAGAACAATCCTGCTTTTAAGGGCAAAACCATGAGGGATATCGACGTAGGCGTTCTTGACCAGATCAAGGCTCTTGATATCGAGGAATATCAGGAATATCTTAAAGTCTACCAGAACGGCGAACGTATGGAAACAAACGGCGAACGTGGCCTGAAACGCAAGATTTCCGCTTTGCGCAGCTTTTACGCCTACTATTATAAAAGGGAAATGATCCACACCAATCCTACCGTCCTTGTGGACGTTCCGAAGATCCATCAGAAAAGCATCGTCCGTCTGGACGCGGACGAAGTCGCCATGCTTCTGGATTATATCGAACACTGCGGCGATCATCTCACCGGACAAAAACGTGTGTTCTATGAAAAAACAAAAGAAAGAGACCTGGCTATCGTAACTTTGCTTCTGGGAACGGGGATCCGTGTCTCAGAATGTGTGGGCCTTGATATTGAAGACGTTGATTTTAAGAACAACGGGATCAAAGTGACCCGCAAAGGCGGAAATGAAATGGTTGTCTATTTCGGTCCCGAAGTGGAAAAAGCGCTGAGACGGTATCTGGAGGTAAGAGAAGGCATTACTCCCCTCGCCGGCCACGAGCACGCTCTCTTCTACTCTTCCCAGCGCCGCCGGATCGGCGTACAGGCTGTGGAGAACCTGGTGAAGAAATACGCCCGACAGATCACCACTACAAAGAAAATAACGCCTCATAAGCTGCGCAGCACCTACGGCACCGCCCTTTACCAGGAAACAGGCGATATTTACCTTGTAGCGGACGTTCTGGGCCACAGGGACGTAAATACCACCAAGAAGCATTACGCCGCCCTGGACGACGCCAGAAGGCGTCAGGCGGCCTCCGCGGTGCGCCTCCGTGAGGAAGAATAAGACAAATTCAGGTACAGAAATACCCCGGCGGGATTTATCCGAAATCCTTCCGGGGTTTCTTATTGCGATCACAGGATCAGAATCTCTTGATCTTCCTTGTGGTGGTCTTTTCAAATTCCTGTTCGCGGACGATCAGGCTGTAGATCTTTTTCTGGGGAGCCGCGCCGCGGTTGTATTCATCGATAACTTCCTGAAGTTTGGCCCGCACGTCTTTGATATGTTTTTTCTTAACATAGTCCTGATCCGGATAGATCTCCGCTTCGATCACTCCGTTGTGCTCGCGCACCAGCACCTCTCCCACCAGGCGGTTCGTGCTGAGAGCGTTTTCCAGTTCCTCGGGAGAAACATTCTCTCCGTTTTTGGTAATGATCAGGTTCTTCTTGCGGCCGGTCAGAAATACAAATCCGTCCTCGTCCACGTAGCCCAGATCGCCTGTCTTCAGCCATCCGTCTTCCAGTGTTTCGGCCGTCTCCTTTGGCATCTTGTAGTATCCCTGCATTACGCTGCTTCCCTTTACCCAAAGCTCGCCGTCCACTGTTTTTGCCTCGCAGTTGGGAAGAAGCTGTCCCACGGAACCTTTGCGGATATTCCATTTCTGGTTGGTGCTGATCACGGGAGAACACTCGGTCATGCCGTATCCTTCCTGGATGGTGATGTCGTATTTCTTAAACAGATCGATGTAGGACGGATCCAGATAGGCGCCGCCGCTGCATATAGTGTGAAACTGTTTTCCGAACACCTGGCTTTTTACGATTTTGGCCGGAAGCAGTGCCGCCTCCTCCAGTTTTTTCGCCATGGTTTCGATCATCAGAGGAACCATAAGGATCATTTCCGGTTTAAACAGTTTGATATTCTTTGCCACACGCATCAGAGAATCATTGATGCAGATGATGGATCCCAGAGAAACGCCTTTCAGGATATCCATGCTGAGACAGTACGCGTGATGGATGGGGAGCACAGTCATGAGCACGGTGCGCTCGGGAATCTTCATATCCAGACAGGTTGCGTTCTCCGCAACATTTCTGTGGGTAAGCATAACACCTTTGCTTTTTCCTGTTGTTCCGGAGGTAAACATGATGGTACAGAGATCCTCCGGCTGGGGCGCATGATCAAAACTTCCCTTATGTTCTTTAAGAAGCGGCCAGAACGCCTGGGCGTCCCCGTCGTGTTCACTTTTCTGCATGGAGATCAGTGTTTTCAGCTGCGGACAGCGCTCCTTTGCCATAGCCGCCACGTCTTTGCGCACTTCGTCGTATACAAGAACAGTGGAATCAGACCGGTCGATCAGATCGCACACATCCTCCG
>CALWGI010000040.1 GCA_944380045.1 uncultured Blautia sp. | reverse complement strand
CGCTTAACTCTTGGATAATCCAGATTATCTCTTGCTGAACTGCGGTGCGCGACGAGCGGCTTTGAGGCCGTACTTCTTACGCTCTTTCATTCTCGGATCACGGGTCAGGTAGCCTGCTGCTTTCAGAACCGGTCTGTACTCAGCGTCCGCCTCAAGCAGAGCTCTTGCAACGCCGTGTCTGATAGCACCTGCCTGTCCTGTATATCCGCCGCCTTTAACATTAACAAGGATATCAAACTTGCCGTCTGTCTCAGTAGCAACCAGCGGCTGACGAACGATCACTTTCAGAGTCTCTAATCCGAAGTAATCATCAATATCTCTTTTATTGATTGTGATTTTGCCTGTACCAGGTGTAAGGTAAACTCTTGCGATAGATTTTTTTCTTCTTCCTGTTCCGTAGTATTTTGCGCTAGCCAATGTCTCCTACCTCCTCATTAAAATGTTAAGACTTCCGGTTTCTGAGCTTCATGCTTGTGCTCCGGTCCGGCGTAAACGAAAAGTTTCTTGTACATGGATCTTCCCAGAGGTCCTTTCGGAAGCATTCCTTTTACTGCCAGCTCAACAACCATCTCCGGTTTCTTAGCCATCATTTCTCTTAATGTGGTCTCTTTCATTCCGCCCACATATTCAGAGTGACGATAGTAGATCTTCTGGTCTAATTTCTTACCGGTAACTTTAACCTTGTCAGCGTTTACAACGATCACATAATCGCCTGTGTCCACATGGGGTGTGAACTGAGGTTTGTTCTTACCTCTTAAAACGCTTGCAACGCCGGATGCCAGACGGCCGAGTGTACAGCCTTCTGCATCAACTACATACCATTTTCTCTCGATTTTATCTGGATTAGCCATATAAGTCTGCATGGTCTTACCTCCTGTTATTTATCAACGATATTTTGTCCAACCGCGGAACTTCCGCGATAATGAATGATTCCTGGTGAACAGTGCAAAATTACTGCGGAAATGTCCGAAACCGCTGATAAAAACACCTTCGCCGGGGCTTTGGCTCAGGAGTCATCGCACTATGTCACATTGAATAATTGTACTATAGCTGCTATCTCCTGTCAACAGGTTTTTTCCATGTTTTTGAAGTTTTTTGATACTCTTGTCATCTGCCTTACACCTCACGCAGATTTTGGATATCCTCCGAAATTTTCAGCAGCGCCTCCGCACTCCTTCCCAGAATGCGCACAGCGGCATCTCCGTTGGAAATACGGGTAACTCCGCCCTCTATATCTTCTCTTTCATCCAGAAGGTCACGTACCTGGCCCATCCAGTCTTCGGATTTTTCAATATGAAAGAATACCAGGTTCAGAAGGTGGGTAAATCCCTCATACATCCCCAGACCTTCCATTTGGAACAGTTTTGGATCATATCTTGTATTGTCCAGATAAATCAGCTCTTCATTCTGATAAACAGATACCCGGTTGTGATAAAATCGATAGGCAAAAGCTTCTCCTCTGGCGGCCCGTCCGCAGGAAAGTATTTCCTGAAACAAAAGCCGGGAAGTACGGTCTTTCAGACGGATATCAAGAGAATTCTCGAATGCGGAATCCTTAAATGGAATCGTGGGCAGAGGCGCATATTTCAGATACGCTCCCGGTTCCACCACAATCTTCGTATGGCGCCGGGCCATGCCTTCTTTCATTTTATGTATTTTTTCATATGCCTGGGAAAGATACTCCATGCTGGTGTTTTCTTTTATATGGAGGTCAAACTCCTGATCGTCTCCCTCCATGATCCCGGCAGAGGCGGAAAGCACCATTACCTGCATATAATCCGGCCGCACATAAAACGGCAGCATCACCTTGAATGGCGCTGTAAAATACACGTCGCTCAGGATCACTTTCCCGTCCCGGAGCTCTGTCTCCAGCCTGACTTGAGATTTTTTTCCGAATTTATTCTCTGCGCTCACTCTCAACAACCTTCCAGAAGAACATTTTTCTTAATCCACTCGATCACTTTGTCTGTTCCGTCCTGGGCCCGGATATTCGTAAACAGAAACGGCCGGTCTCCCCGCATTTTCCGTGAATCCCGGTCCATTACCGATAAATCGGCTCCTACATAGGGTGCCAGGTCGATCTTATTGATCACAAGAAGATCGGATTTTGTAATTCCCGGGCCTCCTTTTCTGGGGATTTTGTCTCCCTCGGCAACGTCAATGACAAAAATGGTCGCGTCCACCAGTTCCGGACTGAATGTGGCGGAAAGATTGTCTCCTCCGCTCTCGATGAATAAAAGCTGTATATCCGGAAATTTTTCCATCATCTCATCTACCGCCTCCAGATTCATGGAAGCATCCTCTCGGATTGCGGTATGAGGGCATCCCCCTGTTTCCACGCCGATGATCCTCTCTCTGGGAAGAACCGAATTTTTGCATAAAAATTCCGCGTCCTCCTTTGTATAGATATCATTTGTAATAACTCCGATACTGTATTCGGAAGCCATCTTTCTGGTAAGACATTCTATAAGAGCGGTTTTTCCGGAACCCACCGGACCCGCCACACCGATTTTTACATATGACATTTCCTTATCCTCTTTTCCTGTATTTTTTTCTGACAAAACGATACGCCCATACTGTTATGCAAAGCATTCCATTGTATATTTTCTCCGCCTTCAGGACATGTAAATCCTGGAATACAGCCCTTCATGCTGCATGCACCGAAGATCGAAACCCGGTCCGGAAAGCCCAAGCCAGTCTGTGGAGATTTCCCGGATCTCCCCTGCCATTGTTTCCAGAAGCCCGTAGGTTTCCGCCAGAAGCTTCTGTCCCGCCGACTGGCTCAATGGAACAGTCTTTACGCAATTGGTCACCATAGCGGAGGTCTGCGCGTACAGAAAATGCTCCAGGCAGTCCTGTTCTGTAATTCCCGCCGACTGGCAGAACACTCCGTAAGCCACGGCATGATGTGTGCTTTTTCCCTTCCGCATTTCCCTGTACCGGGAAAACATCTCATTTTTAAAGGAAACAGAAATCCCGGAAAGTGTTTTCACAAAACGCGCTCCCAGCTTCCGGCTCGCCTCTCTTGTTTCTCTTGGAATCTTCCCTGCCTCCATAACGGCTTCCAGGCCGGCAACCGCCTTCAGATCCCCTTCTGCTGCGTATTCCCAGGCCAGACGGACAGCAAAAAATTCATTATAAAAGAAATTGTACTGAAGGCGTTTCCTGATAAACTCCCCTGCACTGTCCGCATCCTTCACAATCCCCTTCTGGATATAGGTTTCCAGTCCATAGGAATGGGAATAGCCCCCGATGGGAAATAAAGCGTCGTTTACCTGCAGAAGCAGAAATTTTGAAATTCCATCTGTCATATCCAGATCCTCCCGTTTCTCATTCGTCATGGTACTTTCCTTTTTGCCGGATAAAACATTTCAGAGCCTAGTCAGAACCCCTTCTGTTCAGAGAACCCGGCGAATCCATTTTTCCGGGCTCTGCTGCACTTCGTGTTCTGCAGTACTCTGACTCCTGCATTCCCCTGTTCTGCCGCACTCCTGACTCTGCAATATCCCCGGCTCTGCCGCCTTCATGTTCTGCAGTACTCTGCCTCTCCAGCGCTCCTGACTGCAGAATTCAGGATCAGTGTGTATGGGAATGTACGGAGGCGGAAATCCGCCGGTCAAAATCAAGCTGCACCTCCGCCACTTCTGCGGACACACCGTGAAGTTTTTCCAGCATCACCCGCATAGGTTCATTGTACGGCGTGATGAAAGTTCCCTCTTCTTTTCCCCAGAACAGCGGCGCATGGCGGTTCCCGATCTCGTAACACACCTTCGCCGTCATTTCCGGGTGATGGGGATCAATGCGGACGATCAGACATTCGCAGGGAGGGATCCGCACAGCAAATACCGTATCTCCTTCCACCGCCAGCACATCATCCTGGTTCACTCCTTTTGTAAGCACAGAGTCATCCAGACGGATACCAATCTCCACACCGTTTCCGGACGTTTTTCTGTGCAGCTTCTTAAATGCCTCGTCCCAGAAGATGTCCACATAGTCCACTTTTTTCCCTTTAAATTTCCCATCAGTCACTTTTCCCAGAATTTTTTCACAGATCATTGTGCTCTCCTTTTGTTCTATGTATCCTGACAGCACCGGTATACAGCGGACAGCACGCCGTTCCGCCTGTGTACCGGTGCTGCGATTTTCCTCCGCCTTTTTTCCGCGGACTTAAATTTTACCAGTTTCCGGTCATCATCAGAAGGCCGGGGATCCATGCTGTCACAACGCCCTCAAACACCTGCAGCGCCGGAACGAATTTTCCAAGTTTTTTCCCCATGATATCCTCCACAAAGGAAGTGCCCCAAAGGATCGCCCAAAGATACCAGATTCCCGCCCAGCGGATATCGGGCTGAATACCGAGAGCCGGTATTCCGGCAAATCCCTCCAGAGTTCCGCAGATCACCGCGTTCACTGCCACAAAAGTAGAAAACCAGGCGAAAGGAATGGAACTGAGTCCGAAAATATTATTGACCGCCACAAACAGATAAGTAAAACAGAACAGAAGTCCTGTCCCGGCAGCATAGTAATTACCCTGTACAAGATTTACAAAATTGATAAACAGGGAAAGACCGCCTGTAAAAATATTCATCACCGCCAGGGATCTGCCGTCCACCTTATAAAAATTGCACATGCCGTTATTGATCAGCACGATCCCCACAAATAATAAACAAACGCCTAACATCTCATCCTCTCCTTAATTCAGTTTTAATGACAGCAATTTATGCCGTTTACCTCTCTTAATAGAATCAGAAATATCCATCAAAACAGGTTGTATAACTGGGTAAGCGGAAGCTTCTTCGCCGGTTTTGATGTAAGCGTCTCCCCGTCCGCCTTTACCTCGTAGGTCTCCGGATCTACTGTGATCTCCGGGGTCTTATCGTTGTACACCATATCCTTTTTGCCTATGTTCCTGCAGTTTTCCACCGGAACTACTTTTTTCTCCAGGCCGTATTTTTCTTTTACATGTTCTTCCATAGCCGCCTTGGAAACGAAGGTCAGGCAGGACGCATATTTCGCTCTTCCGTGAGCGGCGAACATTGGCTGATAAAGTACCGGCTGCGTGGTAGGAATCGAAGCGTTGGCGTCGCCCATCTTAGAAGCGATGATCATGCCGCCCTTGATGACCATATCCGGTTTCACGCCGAAAAACGCCGGATTCCAGAGAACAAGATCGGCCAGTTTGCCTGGCTCCACAGAACCTACATATTTGGAAATCCCATGGGTGATCGCCGGATTGATGGTATATTTGGATATATATCTCTTTACCCGGAAATTGTCATTCCCATGTCCTTTATCCTCCGGCAGAGCGCCGCGCTCTTCCTTCATTTTGCTTGCCGTCTGCCAGGTACGGGTGATCACCTCTCCGATACGGCCCATTGCCTGGGAATCGGAACTCATCATACTGAATACGCCCATATCGTGAAGAACGTCCTCTGCCGCAATGGTTTCCGGACGGATACGGGAGTCTGCAAAAGCCACATCCTCCGGGATCTTCTTATCAAGATGATGGCAGACCATCAGCATATCCAGATGCTCATCCAGAGTATTCACTGTAAACGGCATAGTGGGGTTTGTAGATGAGGGAAGAATATTCGGGGTGGAAGCTGCCTTGATGATGTCCGGCGCATGTCCTCCGCCGGCTCCCTCTGTATGATAGGTATGAATGGTTCTTCCGCCTATCGCGTGGATCGTATCCTCCACACAGCCGCCTTCGTTCAGCGTATCGGTGTGGATCGCCACCTGCACATCGTACTCGTCCGCCACATTCAGGCAGTGATCGATGACTGCCGGCGTGGAACCCCAGTCCTCATGGATCTTCAGTCCCATGGCTCCTGCCTTTACCTGTTCGATAAGCGGTCTCTCATCCGAGCAGTTGCCTTTTCCCAGAAAGCCCAGATTCATGGGATACTCATCTGCCGCCCGCAGCATCATCTCCAGATTCCATGGACCGGGAGTACAGGTGGTGGCGTTTGTGCCGTCTGCAGGACCGGTTCCGCCTCCGATCATTGTCGTCACTCCGGAATAAAGAGCACAGTCGATCTGCTGGGGACAGATAAAATGAATATGGGTATCAATACCGCCTGCCGTCACGATCATTCCCTCTCCGGCCAGAGCCTCTGTGGAAGCACCCACGGTCATTCCGGGGGTAACTCCGTCCATGACGCTGGGATTTCCGGCTTTTCCGATTCCCCGGATCTTTCCGTCCTTGATCCCTATATCTGCCTTGATGATTCCGGTACTGTCCACGATCAGAGCATTTGTAATAACAAGATCCAGGTCTCCGTCAGCGCTTGTTGTCTTTACAGACTGCCCCATACCGTCCCGAATGGTCTTTCCTCCGCCGAATTTAATCTCATCGCCATAAGTCGTATAATCTTTTTCTACTTCGATCACCAGGTCTGTATCTGCAAGCCGCACCTTGTCTCCGACTGTTGGGCCATACATCATTGCATATTTTTCACCAGATATTTTTACACTCATATTTGCCTCCTTATTCTGCAAGAAATCCTTTCCTTGCCGCATTCTCCAGAGCAGCCTTTTTATCCACCTCTGAAATCTGCGAGCAGGTCAGGTCGTTGAATCCGAATACGCGTTTCGTGCCGCCGATGGCGGTAAGCTGCACCTCTTTTTCCTCTCCGGGCTCGAACCTCACGGAAGTACCGGACGGAATATCCAGATGAAAGCCATATGCTTTTTCCCGGTCAAATTTCAGGCAGCGGTTTACCTCAAAGAAGTGAAAGTGGGAACCCACCTGTACAGGACGGTCTCCTACGTTCGCCACAGAAATCGTCACCACCGGCTTTCCCTCGTTCAATGTGATCTCTCTATCCATTGGAATAATTTCTCCTATTTTCATCCTTCTGCCTCCTTACTGAATGGGGTTATGTACCGTTACAAGCTTCGTTCCGTCCGGAAAAGTAGCTTCTACCTGCACCTCATGCACCATATCCGCCACTCCGTCCATGACATCCTCTTTCGTAAGCATCTTTGTGCCCAGCTGCATCAGTTCCACAACTTCTTTTCCGTCTCTTGCCAGCTCCAGAAGCTCTGAACTGATATATGCCACTGCCTCCACATAATTCAGCTTCAGGCCCCTGTCTTTTCGTTCCTTTGCCAGATTTCCGGCCATATGAAGCATAAGTTTTTCCTGTTCCTTTGGGGTTAATCGCATATTTTTCCTCCTTTTCCTGCAAAAAAACGGACAAAGATATCTTTCCGACATCTTTGTCCGTAAAATAAAGTTTTTAACTTTCCCGCATTATAGCATCACTGTGATAAAATTGTCAATTGTTCTCTTTCACAAAAATTGTACAAAAAAATGAAATAATTTCTATCTGTCAGCTGAAAAACAGATGTTCCACCAGAATCTTCACTCCCATGCATACAAGGACCGCGCCTCCTACCAGTTCCGCCTTTGATTTATATTTTGCTCCAAAACGGTTTCCGATCAGCACTCCCGCACAGGAAATAACAAAAGTCACAATTCCGATGAAGCTTACCGCCGGCACGATCCTGACTTTCAGAAAAGCAAAGGTCACTCCCACGGCAAGAGCGTCAATACTGGTAGCCACCGCAAGAGGGAGCATCGCCCCGGGTGTAAAAGAATCGTCAAGACTTTCCGCCTCTCCTCTGGACTCCCGGATCATATTGATTCCGATCAGCGACAGCAGGATAAAAGCGATCCAGTGGTCAACAGCCTGGATCTGCGACTGGAATCCCGTCCCCAGGAGGTAGCCTATGGAAGGCATCAGAGCCTGAAAAGCCCCGAAATAAATTCCCGCTGTCAGCACATGCTTTTTCTTCACCTGACAGACAGAAAGCCCTTTACAGACAGCAACCGAAAAGGCGTCCATGGAAAGTCCCACAGCCACTATGAAAAGTTCCCATAATCCCATCATTCATTCCTCCGTATTGTCATTTGTTCCGGAGAGCAGTCCTTTCCAACTCCCTGAATCCCATTCCTCGTTCCCCGTAGAACGCAAAAACGAGACTATCCGCCTGAGGCGGATAAGTCTCGTCATTTCAGATGAAGCCAGGAATCTATCCAGAATGTTGACATCATCATACCTTACTTTTTCAGCATACAGGGGAACACACGTCACAGACGGACTGATCCATTTTTCCGGACTGTCCCTGACGGCGTATATCCCGGCCGGTACTGACTACTCCCTTATTCCGGTTCAGTATACCAGACTGCCTGCTGATTTTCAACTATATATTTCCAGAAACCGACAGTTTTCCCCTATTCGGAAATTTCAATGGAAGGAGGAAGCTGCTCCTGTTCCTCCTGCTGTTCTTCCCCCTTCTGCTCCTCTTTGATCTTATGGAGAAGCGGCGTGATCTCCTCTGCCGTTTTCCTTTTCTCCAGAGGCTGGAAGTCAACATGATGGCCTACATACTTATAGGCAGGACGGATGATCTTGCTGGCGTTAAGGATTTCCTCCAGACGATGAGCGCTCCACCCCGGAATACGGGCAATGGCAAAAATAGGCGTGAACAGCTCTTTGGGAATTCCAAGCATTGTATAAACAAACCCGCTGTAGAAATCCACATTGGCGCAGACATTTTTAAAGAGCTTTCTCTGCTCCATGACCAGCCGTCCGGCCAGCCGTTCCACCAGCTCGTAAAGGGCGAATTCTTTCATAAGTCCTTTTTCCTTTGCCAACTGACGTGCAAATTTCTTCAGTATCACTTCTCTCGGGTCTGAAAGCGTATAGACGGCATGTCCCATGCCATAGATCAGGCCGGAATGGTCAAATGCCTCTTTATTCAATATCTTCCGGAGGTAAGCTTCCACCTCAGCCTCGTCTTCCCAGTTCTTTACATGGGACTTAATGTCCTCGAACATATCCTGCACCTTCAGGTTCGCCCCGCCATGCCGCGGTCCTTTCAGAGAACCGATGGATGCAGCTACAGAAGAATAGGTGTCTGTGCCGGAAGAAGTTACTACATGAGTGGTAAAGGTGGAATTATTTCCTCCTCCATGCTCCGCGTGAAGGATCAAAGCAATGTCCAGCACCTTTGCTTCCAGCTCTGTATATACGCTGTCCGGACGGAGCATCAGAAGAATATTTTCCGCAAGGGAAAGACCTTTCTGCGGATTCCGTATAAACAGCGTTTCATCCTTTCGGAAATGCCGGTAGGCATGATAGGAATATACCGCGATCAGAGGCAGCTTGGCGATCAGTTCTATACTCTGGCGGAGAACATTTTCCGCTGAAGTATCCTCCGGTTTGGAATCATAGGTATACAGAGAAAGAATACAGCGCTGCATGGCGTTCATAATATTGGCGTTGGATCCCTTCATAACCACATCCCTGACGAACCTTCCGGATAACGTTTCAAAATGCGCCAGGGTATCCTTGAACATATCCAGATCCTGTTCCGAAGGCAGTCTTCCGAACAGCAGAAGATAAATCGTCTCCTCAAAGCCGAATTTCCTGCCCTGCAGACCGTTCACCAGATCATAAATATTATATCCCTGATAATAAAGCCGTCCCTCGGCGGGAATGGCTCTTCCGTTGATCAGATCATACGCGGTTACATCGGATATCTCAGTAAGCCCTGTAAGCACGCCTTTTCCGGCCGAGTCTCTCAGCCCTCTTTTTACATCATATTCAATATACAGATTCGGATCAATCCTGTGACCATGAAGAAGCTCTTCCTGAAAAGCTTCCATACTCGCCTTCAGACTGCCCATCTCATCCAGGTTGACCATCTCGTTGTCAGACATCTCTACTCCTCCGTTTCACTTCAGTATTTTTTCTTCCCATTCCTTCTCCCGGAATCCGGTAAGGATAAAATCTTCACCCACCACAAGGGGACGCTTTACCAGCATCCCGTCTGTGGATAGAAGCTTCAGCTGTTCCTCCTCAGACATATCTTTCAGTTTATCTTTCAGACCAAGCTGCTTATACAGCATCCCGCTGGTGTTAAAAAATCTTTTCAGAGGCAGACCGCTCTTCTCATACCACTCTTTCAGCTCTTCGTATGAAGGGTTTTCCTCCACTATAGGGCGTTCGTCAAAAGAAACCTGATGAGTTTCTAGCCATTTCAGAGCTTTCTGGCAGGTACTGCATTTTCTGTAAACCAAAACTTTCAACGCCGATCTCTCCTTTTAATATATTTACTTTTTATCGCTTTATTATAGCAGAGTATTTTCATTTCGTCCATAAATATTACTTTATATCGTCGAAGACTGGAAAAAAAGCGCTGTTGTTTCTTGTTTTTTGCTAAATTCACAAAAATACCGTCCTTTTTTTGTGCAAAATTAAATCTCTCTTTGGCGTAATTTGTGATATAATAAACACAGATTTTACTTTAGGCACTAAGGAAACCGAGGGTACCAAAGATTTATTGATTATTTTCATGAAGCGTGCAGATTCTCTGCTTTCTGGCTTCTATTCTCTGGGAAACTTCCTTCCCTCACTAATGATAAAGTAAAATCTGAAAAGGGACATTGCAAAATACAGTTCCACATTTCGAAATGTATTTTGCAGCGTCCCTTTTTTTGGCTCCTGTTTCAAACTCTCTTCAAAGATTCAGGGCGGAACCATACGGCTCCGCCCTGAAAAATTATTTCTGAAAAATTATTTCTTAAAGATTAGTACAGCTCAGCGTACTCTTCGATGTTCTCAGGTGTGAACTGAAGGGGCTCGCCAAGAACGATCTCTGTACCGCCGTCGTCAGCTTCTGTGATGGTATACTCGCCAAGATCGCCAGCTGTGAAGGTCTCATCCAGAGCGCCTGTGATGTCACCGCTTACAAGTGCCATTGTAGCATAAGCGCTGAGTTTTCCAAGGCCCTGCATATCCCACAGATAGAAGTACGGGCAGGAATGAGCATCGTCGTCGCCTGTGTACTCAAGCATCTCGGACGGAAGACCAAGACCTGTCAGTTTGCATGTTGCTTCATTATCCTGAAGATATTTAGCTGCAGCTGCAATACCAACTGTAGTCGGTGCGCAGATAACTTTCAGATCCGGATAGTTCTGGATCAGAGCTGCTGTCTGGTCTGTAGATTTCTGCGGCTCGTCATCGCCGTAAGCAACCTCTACCAGTTCCAGTCCGCTGTATTTCTCGTCGCCTTCCATAATTGTCTGCATAGCTTCGATCCATGCGTTCTGGTTAGCTGCCTGAGATGTTGCGGAAAGGATAGCGAACTGTCCCTCGCCGCCTGTGATATCCAGTACAGCGTCGATCAGAGCCTGGCCTACAGCCTGTGTACCAGCCTGGTTGATGAATACCTGACGGCTGTCTTTGTTCGGTGCGGAGTCGAAGGAGGATACCTTGATTCCAGCGTCCATAGCCTCTTCCAGTTTAGCCTGAAGAGCGTTTACGTCGTTTGCTGCGATGCAGATTGCATCAAAATCCTGAGAGATCAGGTTGTCGAGAACTTTGATCTGAGCGTCAGCTGTTGCTGTCTCGGGATAAACAACCTCTACTTCGCCGCCTTCTGCTTCTACAGTCTCCTGGAAAGAAGCTGCTGCGATCTCGAAGAAAGCGTTACCTGCAGATTTTCCTACCAGAGCGATCTTCTGGCCTTCGCCTGCTGCGAATACCGGGCTTGCAGCGCCAAGAATCATGGTTCCGCAAAGAAGTGCACTAATAACTTTTTTGTTCATGTTTTTTCCTCCCTTGGAATTAATATAGTTTTTATTTGCAACCGCCTTCCCGTTTCCGGGAAAGCAGCTACCGGCATTATTTATTTGTTCTTTACCTGAACTGCTCTTTTTACCTGTCCGACAATATTGGGAAGGGCAACCGCCGCTACCAGAAGGACACCGATGATCAGAAGGATCACCTGGGCATGTACGTTCTTCTGTCCCAGACCAACACGCAGACACACGATGATGAATGCGGAGATTACGCCACCGGCAAGATTTCCCTTGCCTCCTGTGGAGGAAATACCTCCGAATACCGCCATGGCGATCGCGTCCATCTCGAATCCGTTACCTGTCGTGGTGTTTGCGCCATAGGAAGATGCCACCAGGAACAGCGCGCACAGGCCGGAGATTGTTCCCATTACTGTATAGATGATCATACGGATCTTCTGTACATGGATTCCGGAGTAATAAGCGGTCAGACGGTTGGTACCAATCGCGTATACTCTGCGTCCGAAGGTGCTCTTGCCAAGGATAACGGCAAAGATCACTGCAAGGATCAGAACCAGGAAAAGAATATAGGGAACTTCTCCAACTTTACCGCCGATCATACGGAAACCGTCGGTGTTGGTAACGGAAATACTTCCGCCGCTTCCCAGCACGATCTCGGCGATACCGCGGAAAATAATCTGTGTTGCAAGTGTTACGATCATCGGAGGAAGCTCCTGGAATTTCGTAAGGATAAATCCGTTGATCGCGCCGCAGATGGTTCCCACGATCAGAGCCGTAAGTACAACGACAATGAAAGGCGCGTTTGTATTGCAGACAATACAGCTCATAGTAGCTGAGAGACACACAATGGAACCTACGGAGATATCGATCTCGCCCAGAACCAGGATGTACGCCATTGTCAGCATCAGGAATACCTCTGCCAGATAAACCGGCATCTGACGGAGCAGACTGCTCAGGTTATAAAATTCTGAAAAGAATGCGCAGAAAATATTTACGGCAATAAAGATCAGGACCAGGATTCCTTCCCAGGAGAAGATCATCCGTTTTATAGAACTTTCTGGCACATTGTTAATACTTCTTCCAGATTTTCCAGCCATGATTACATCTCCCTTCCTTTCAGTGCGTTTCTGTCAGCGATACGCTGCAGAACGATGTTGATGATTACAACCGCAAGGATGATCACACCCTTGATGGTATTCAGCCACAGCTGATTGAAGAAAGGAATCAGCGGAAGAGCTCTTGCGATGGTAGCCAGGATCAGAGAACCCAGGAGCGCTCCAAGTACGGTTCCGCGTCCGCCGTTCATGCTGACGCCGCCGATAACGCAGGCTGCGATAACGTCCATCTCGCCGCCGTACTGCATATCAGGCATGGCGGATGCGTATACGGAAACCTGCAGGGCGCCGCCCAGACCGGACAGAAGACCCATGATCACATAAACAAGAAGCTTGATATTCTTAACATTGATACCGGAAACCTGAGCCGCTTCGGCGTTGCTTCCTACCGCGTAGATCTTGCGGCCTGTTCTGGTCCATTTCATAAACCAGAAGAAGAACGCGTAGCAGATCACAATTACCCAGATCACACAGTTGATTCCCAGAAAATCTGTGGTCGCAAAGTCTTTAAAGCTTCCCAGTGCAGCCGCGCTGGCCCACTCGCCGCCGTTGGAGATCAGATACCCCATTGCGCGGTACACATACATGAAGCCCATGGTGGCAATGATCGGCGGCACATCCGCTCTGGAAATGACCAGACCGACAACAAAGCCGCAGACAATACCGATGGCGATGGCGATGACAAACGCCAGCACCGGACTTGCGATCACGTCATATTTCAGCAGCATACCGATGGCCATACCGGAAAGAGCCAGTGTGGACATGATGGAAATATCAATTCCGCCTACCAGCATGACGCAGAGCATACCAAGGGCCATTACCATCATAACCGCATTGTTCTTCAGCATATCCATCAGTGATTTCGGTGTCAGGAATGAGGGGCTGATCGCGGTGACGATCACAAAAAGCACGATCAGGACAATGGCAAGCAGCGCCTCACGAGAGCCTGTGATTCTTTTCATAAGAGATTTCTGTTTCATTTATTTTCCAGCCCCCTTTCCGGTTCCCTTTTCCATTGCCAGCTCAAGGATTCTCTCCTGTGTCGCCTCTTCACGGCTGAGTTCACCGGTTTTTCTTCCGTTGCACATTACAACGATACGGTCCGCCATACCAAGGATCTCCGGCATTTCTGAAGAAATAAGGATGATCGCGTAGCCTTTCTTCGCCAGCTCGCCCATGATCGCGTAGATCTCGGCTTTGGCGCCTACGTCTACACCTTTGGTGGGCTCGTCCATGATAACGACTTTCATTTCCTGGCTCAGCGCTTTGGCAACCACAACCTTCTGCTGGTTACCGCCGGAAAGTGAACTTGCCGGCTGGAAGATATCCACCGCCTTGGTATCTACTTCCTCCAGAAGGTCTTTCGCCAGTTCCCGTTCTTTCTTCTCGTCGTTGATGCCGTTCTTGGCATATTTGCTGATGGTGGGAAGAGTTACGTTTCTGCCCAGGCCCCAGCTCATGATCAGACCTTCCTTCTGACGGTCTTCGGGAAGCAGGATGATTCCCAGATCCATTGCGTCAGAGGGCTGTTTGATATGTATCTCTTTTCCTTCCAGATATACCTTGCCGGAATCCGGATGTGTGATTCCGCATACAGCTTCCACCGTCTCGGTACGTCCGGCGCCTACCAGGCCTGTCAGACCTACGATCTCTCCGGCTTTCACGCTGAAGGAAACGTCCTTGAAGTAACCGGTCCTGGAAAGATTCTCTACTCTCAGCATTTCCCTTCCGGGCTCCACGTCCGGTTTCGGGAACAGATCGTTGATCTCACGTCCTACCATGGCCTTGATAAGATCTGCGTTGGTAATTCCGTCCACATCATAGGTGCCGATATACTGGGAATCACGGAATACGGTTACGCGGGAAGCCAGACGGTACATATCCTCAAAACGATGGGAAATGAAGATGATGGATACGCCGTCCTCTTTTAATTTATCAACAAGTGTATAGAGTTTCTCTGATTCTGATTTCGTCAGCGCCGCTGTGGGCTCATCCAGGATGATGATCCTCGCGTTGGTGGACATAGCCTTGGCGATCTCTACCATCTGCTGCTGGGCAACGCTTAAGGTACCCATCTCAGCCGTAGCGTCAAAGTCTGCGTCCAGCTGCTGAAGAAGCTTGTTGGCCTCTGCATTCATGGCTTTCCACTGGATCATCCTGTTTTTAACGATCTCATGACCCATGAAAATGTTTTCCGCAACAGTCAGATGCGGATAGGATGTCGGATGCTGATATACGGCTGCGATACCCGCCGCCTGTGCGTCCTTCGGTCCTTTGAAGTCCACTTTCTGTCCGTTTAAGAACATTTCGCCTTCTTCTGCCTTATGTACGCCTGTAATAACCTTGATAAACGTGGATTTACCGGCACCGTTTTCACCCATAAGCGCATGTACTTCGCCGGGTTTCAGCTGGAACTGCACGTTGTTCAGCGCTTTTACGCCCGGAAAAATCTTCGTAATGCCTTTTAACTCAAGAACATATTCAGACACGGCTCTTTTCTCCTCCCTTTAATAGTTTCTTTTTTAATTCATAATTATTTTATCATCTGTAACTTTTTTGTGAAATGGGAATATTTTTTGAATCGGGGTAAAATATTCTTTTTTATTCTACAGAAACTGTTCCCTGTATTCAACAGGTGTTATATGGAATTTTCCGCGGAACAGGGAGGTGAATTCCTCTACGCTGTCAAAGCCGCAGCTTTCCGATATCTGATAGATATTCAGATCCGGATCGGCCAGCAGCTTCAGCGCCTCCTGCATCCTGGTCTCCCTCACA
>CALWGI010000039.1 GCA_944380045.1 uncultured Blautia sp. | reverse complement strand
TTACATTCCCATCTGTTTTGCAACTTCCTCAGCGAAGTTCTCTTCCTTCTTCTGGATTCCTTCGCCTGTCTCGTAACGGGTAAAGCCTTTGATGGTGATGTTCGCGCCGTTAGCCTTTGCAACCTGAGCCACATAAGCGCCAACGGACTGCTTGCCGTCCTCAGCCTTTACATATACCTGGTCAAGCAGGCAGATCTCTTTCAGCTCTTTTTTGATACGTCCGGTAACGATACCCTGGATAACCTTCTCCGGCTTCTGGGATTCTTTCGGATCGTTCATGATCTGAGCCATAAGGATCTCTTTCTCATGTGCGATGTAGCTCTCGTCAACTTCGCTGTCGCTTGTGTACTGCGGTTTCAGAGCTGCTACCTGCATGGCAACGTTCTTAGCCATCTCTTTGATCTCGTCGTTTACAACGTCTGTCTCAACGTCAACAAGAACGCCGATCTTTCCGCCCATATGTGTGTAGGAAGCGATAAATCCGTTCTCTTCCTTCATCTGAGCGAATCTTCTGATGTTCATGTTCTCGCCGATAACAGCGATCTGAGCTGCAAGTGCTTCTTTTACGCTCTTGGTGGTATCCAGCGCCCACGGCTCAGCCAGGAACGCGTCGATATCAGCTGCTGTGGTTGTCAGCGCCTGTGCCGCAACGTCAGCCACATAGCTCTGGAATTTCTCATTCTTGGCAACGAAGTCTGTCTCTGCGTTAACTTCAACAACAACCGCGCTCTTAGCGTCGTCCGCAACAAGAGTCTTGCAAAGACCCTCGGCTGCAACACGGCTGGCTTTCTTCTGAGCTGTTGCCAGACCTTTTTCACGAAGGAACTCTACTGCCTTGTCCATATCGCCTTCTGTGGCTGTAAGAGCTTTCTTGCAGTCCATCATTCCGGCGCCGGTCATTTCTCTTAATTCTTTTACCTGTGCTGCTGTAATAGCCATTTTCATTTTCCTCCTGAATAATCGAAATAATTACTCTTCCTCAGCTGCTGCTTCCTCAGCAAACTCTTCGGATTCTGCTTCGATCTCGCCGTCAGCGTCTGCCGCGCCCTGGTTTGCCTCGATAACAGCGTCTGCCATCTTGGAAACGATCAGCTTAACGGCACGGATAGCGTCGTCGTTGCCCGGGATCACATAATCCAGTTCTTCCGGATCGCAGTTGGTATCGCAGATACCGATCAGCGGGATTCCCAGTGTATGAGCTTCCTGTACGCAGATTCTCTCTTTCTTCGGGTCAACTACAAAGATCGCATCCGGAAGACGCTTCATCTCTTTGATACCGCCAAGGTTCTTCTGCAGCTTGGACAGCTCTTTTCTTAACTCAATAACTTCTTTCTTCGGAAGCACATCAAATGTTCCGTCAGCTTCCATAGCCTCGATCTCTTTCAGTCTTGCGATACGGCTCTGGATTGTCTTGAAGTTGGTAAGCATACCGCCCAGCCATCTCTCGTTTACGTAGAACTGTCCGCAGCGCTCTGCCTCAGTCTTGATAGCGTCCTGAGCCTGTTTCTTGGTTCCTACGAAAAGAATGTTTCCGCCGTTGGCGATGATGTCTGCAACTGCGTTGTATGCGTCGTCAACCATTCCTACAGACTGCTGAAGATCGATGATATAGATACCATTTCTCTCTGTGTAGATGTAGGGAGCCATTTTGGGGTTCCATCTTCTTGTCTGATGTCCGAAATGAACACCTGCTTCCAAAAGCTGTTTCATTGAAATTACACTCATGTTTCTGTCTCCTTTTTGGTTAAATTCTTCCGCGCAGATCATGTTCTATCCGGACCCGGCCTGTTCTGTCCGGGCACCTTCCATAAGAATCTCTGCGCGTGTTTATTATGCCGGAAAGTTCTCTCCGGCCTGCAACTTCTGAATTATAGCATAGAAAAACCCTCTGTGTAAAGAGGGTTTTCACATTTTATCGGCAATATTTACCTGTATTTTACGGTCCCGCGCTTATTTCTTCCCCGCCTGCTTCAGTTCCGTCACTTCCTGTTCCGTCAGAGGACGGCATTGGCCTTTTTTCAGATCCTCCGGAAGTGTGAGCGGCCCCATGGAAACACGTTTCAGATAGATGACCGGTTTCCCCACAGCCTCCATCATACGTTTTACCTGGTGAAATTTCCCCTCGCAGATGGAAAGCAGAAGTTCTGTACAGCCCGGCCCGGGGTCTTCACCGTCTCCGCCGGTCCGTTTCAGGATCTCAGCCCTGGCTGGAAGCGTCGGCTTCTCTTCACCGATATCCACGCCCTGTTCCAGCCGGATCCTGTCATCTTCAGTTACGATCCCCTCCGCGCGCAGGAAATAGGTCTTCTCCACGTGGCGGGCGGGAGCAAGGAGCTCGTGCGCCAGCATCCCGTCATTCGTGATCAGAAGCAGGCCTTCTGTATCCTTATCCAGTCTCCCCACGGGAAAAAGGCCTCTGCGGCCGGAAGGGACATAGTCCATAACGGTCCTGTCGTTCCTGTCTTCTGTGGCGCTGACACATCCCGCCGGTTTATGAAGAAGGTAATAGACAAATTCCGGTTCCGCCTCAACCCGCTCTCCTTTGAGAAGAACAGAATCCCTCTCCGGATCGATCTTCTGTTCCGGTTTTTTTACTGTCATGTCATTGACCTGTACCAGGCCTTTCTGAATATATTTCTTTACTTCGCTTCTGGTCCCTCTGCCGCTGTCTGCCAGAAACTTATCAAGCCGCACTGCTTTACTCATGTTCTCCCCCTGCCCTTCTCAGGTTCTCATTTCCTGCTTCCGCTGGAAATATACGGTTCCCGCGATCATGATACACAAAAGCGTCACATAGATCAGCAGTATCCAGGAAAGATTTCTCTCCAGAAGCCATGGCGCCGCCTCCGTAAATACCAGCGACCAGATATTGGCAGCCATATGAAGCAGGGCGCTGGCCCAGATGCTTCCTGTGATCTCCAGAAAATACGCGAACACAGCGCCCAGAATGCCCGCATATACCGCCTGTATGAGGTTCATATGGTAAATTCCGAAAAAAGCGGCGGATATCAGGATCGCCGCGCCTGTTCTCATATAATCCCGAAGCCGCAGGTAGATCAGCCACCGGAATACCGCTTCCTCTGCAATGGGAGCGACGATTCCCATCCAGAAGATCATGGTCAGGATATTTTTCCCAAAGGTGATCTGATCCATGGTTTGCTGATACTGCTGATAGTTGAGGACATTCTGGAACAGCCCCACCAGGATATTGGCGAACTGTGAGAATCCAAGTCCCATCAGAAAGAGCAGGAGCCCCTCTCCCGGAGAAAGACGCCTGACTTTCTTCACCGGCAGCAATCCGCCGGAAACGCGGGCGCGTCTGTCCCTGCCGTACAGATACGCGCAGGGGATCAGCACGAGAAGCCCCGTAAGTCCGGTAAGCATGAGCACCTGGCTCTGATAATCCTCATAAGTCCCTCCCGACGCCAGCAGATAATTCACGGCTGAATACGCCACAATCTGACTGATCAGGAAATGTATCCCGCAGGGATATATCACCCTCCACACCCTGTACAAAAGAGATTGTCTGCGCAGAGGGGTCAGGCGAAAAAATCAAGGACTCCGTCAGTGGAATCCGCAGTCTTTAAAGCGCCGGCTGTTGTCAGTTCCTCTTCTGATCCGTAGCCGTAGGTCACTCCCACGCATTTCATCCCGCAGGCTGCCGCTCCCAGCACGTCGTGCTCTCTGTCGCCGATCATTACCGCTTCTCCTGCATGTCCTGACAGGCCCAGCCTCCGGAGCGTCTCTTCGATAACTTCGGCCTTGCCTGTGCGGGCGCCGTTCATCTCGCTCCCTACGATCACTTCAAAATAATCTGTGAGATGAAAATGATCCAGCACCTTCTTCACGAAATATTCCGGTTTGGAAGAAGCTACGGCGAGCCGGTAGCCTTTGTTTTTCAGTATATTCAGCATATTTTCCACACCGGGATACACCTGATTCTCAAAAATCCCCGTATCCGCATACCGTTCCCGGTAATATTCCACAGCCTTTCTTGCTGTTTCTTCATCAAGATCCGCGTATTTCATAAACTGATCCAGAAGAGGCGGCCCTACGAACACTTTAAGCTTCTCCAGGTCGCTCTCCGGTTTCCCGATCTTCTCCAGCGCGTACTGCACGGATTTCGTGATACCCTCGCCGGATTCTGTGAGGGTTCCGTCCAGATCAAATAAAATTGCTTTATACATAAATCCCTCCGGTTTATCTTTTAATTTCCTCTTCGCGGCAGACTCTCCCTTTCCTTCCGGATTCAGTTATTCTCCGCCGCCGGGCTGTTACCGGTTAGTATAACACGGTTCCCTCCTTCCGTCCATGGATATTCCGTGAACACTGCCAGTTCCACATGATTTCTGTTTTCCCGGGAGCAGGTCCGGATCACGATCCTGCCGTTCTCCCTCTCCCAGTCTGCTTCCAGGCCGTTTACCCGGAGAGATAATATCTCCGGTTCTTTTATGAAACGAAAAACCAGATAAAGTTCTTCGGCAGCCTCTGCCTCGCCCTTCCAGTACATCAGCCTCCCGATCCGGACGGCGGATCGCGAAAGATCCGAAGATTCATTCACATCTGCTGCAGGGGAAGGCTCAGGAGACGGAGAGACAGGCGGTTCGGGCGTCAGTGTCGGCGTTGGAGCCGGCGTCGGTGACGAAGCCGGTTCAGGGGACAGTGTCAGGATGGGAGATGGTTCAGGTGCTGACGCCAGAGAGGCATCAGATGGTTCCGTCGCAGTTGGAAACGCGGACTCCCACGATTCCTGATTATCCTGTTGTCCCGCGCCGTTTCCGTCCTCCGGCAGGGACTGAATGTTCCCGTTTCCATCTGATCCTGTCTGGCCGCTCCATGCTCCTTCCGATCCTGTCTGACTGCTCCCGTTTCCTCCTGATCCTGTCTGACTTCCCCAGGCTCCTTCCAATCCGGACTGGGTGCCCTGGTTTCCTTCCGCCCCGGTCCATCCGGACAGATTCCCTTCTGATTCCGCTGTGTCTCCTCCCGATTCCGGCGTGTCGCCTCCCCGTCCCGGCGTGTCGCCTCCTGCCGTCTCTCCGGAGGAAAGTTCCTGTTCCCACCCGGGAGGCGTCTCCGTATATCCGCCTGTTCCTATTTCCACATCAAATCCTCCCAGTTCCACAGCCAGCAGCATACAGACAGAAAGGATCATTTCTGCAAATCTTCCGCTCATCTTTCCTGCTCCTTCCTTTCCTCTGTATTCAACCGGCAGACTCCGGCCTCTGCAAACATTATGTTATCTTCCGCCAGCCGGTTTCTTGCTATCATAAGCCTGATTCGTTCCTGTGACTGTCTGTCTTTATATTCTTCTCCCAGTCTCGCAAGAGAATCCTCGATAATACGGATCATCTCTTCTCTCACTCCGACGCCTCCGCTCCGGAAAGACATGGAATAATACCAGGCAGTCACCGGAGACAGCGCCTGATCAAGCTCTGGCAGATGGACCGGATTTCCCGGCCGTTCCTGAAATTTCATGGAAACAGCGATGAAAAGCAGAAGAGCCCCCATGACCGGGATCAGAATATTCCATAGTTTTACAGTCAGCGGCCGGAGGGCGTTCAGCGCCTGTTCCGCCTCCGAAGCGTTTTTCCAGCGTTTCTCCGGCTGTCTTCTGCAGCACTTTCCGATAAATCTTCCCAGTCCGGGATACTGGATAAAATACCGGAATTTCTTTTTGCCGCACAGCGCTTCCAGCGTTCTTCCCAGTGTGTAAATATCGCTGGCGGAGCCGATCTGTCCCCGATACTGCTCCGGCGAAGCGTACCCCTTCGTACCCGAACAGTCCTGATACTGCCTTTCGTATCCCAGAACCGCGCTGCCGAAATCCACCAGATACAGTTCCCCCTCTTCCGTCATCATCAGATTGTCCGGTTTCAGATCTCCGTAATAGACCGCCGGTTTCCTGGAATGGAGATAACCGAAGATCTGGAGCACTTTACGGCCGGTTTCTATGATCTCTTCCGCCGTAAATATCCTCCCATCCTCCAGATACTGCCTGAGCGATTTCCCCCGGATATATTCCATCACCAGATAACAGTGATCTCCCTGCTCCGTGTAATCCGTCATTGCAGGCAGAAAGGGATGATCCAGAAGACGGAGAAGTTTCGCTTCTCTTTTCCTGTTCAGCGGAAGTTCCTTTACCGCCCTGTAAACGCCCAGTTCCAGATCTCTGGCGAGATACATGGAACCTTCTCCGCCTTTTCCGATCCGGCTGACGATACAGTAACGGCCTTTTAAAATTATTCCTGTCAGACTGATAAAACCGCCTCCCTGTGAAATTTGATTTTATAAATGGGATTTATGCCGGAAGAATCCCGGCTGAAGAATTAACTGATAAGATAAAAAGATTATATCACACTGTGAGCCGTCTGTTTCTGAAATTTTTATAAACTGTTTTACATACGCCGGATCTCCGTTTCTGAAAAGATAAAGGGCAGCCTGTCTTCTGACAGAACTGCCCCGTTTTCTCTTACATCCTCTCCGGTGCGGAGAATCCCAGAAGATCGATGGCCGTCTCCAGAATATTCCTTGTCAGTTCCAGAAGACTGAGGAAGGATTTCTTCTGTGCGGCGTTCTCCTCGCCAAGGATCCTGGTCTCGTGATAAAAACTGTTAAAGGCGTTGGACACCTCGTAGATATAAGCGCAGATCTTATGAGGCGCTTTCTCTTCGTAAGCATTCTCCACAGTGCTTCCGAACTTCGTGAGCTCCAGCATGAGATTCTTCTCACTGTCGTTCACCGGCGCCAGAAGCTGCGCGTCCTCCATTGTTCCGCCCTCTTCTCTGTAACGGTTCAGGATGGATTTGATCCTGACAATGGTATAGAGAATATACGGACCTGTATTTCCCTCAAAAGAAGTAAAGCGGTCGATATCAAAAACATAATCCTTGGTGGCCTGATTGGACAGGTCGCCGTACTTGATGGCGGAAAGACCCACGATCTTCGCCGTCTCTTCCGCGTCCTTATCTCTTACGCTTCTGTTCTCCACGATCTTGCGGTACATTTCTTCGTTGATATCCGCGATCAGTGTTTCCAGACGCATAACGCCGCCCTCTCTCGTCTTGAAGGGCTTGCCGTCTTTGCCGTTCATGGTTCCGAATCCCAGGAAAGAAAGCTTCGTGTCCTTTTCCACCAGGCCGGTCTTCCGCGCGCAGCGGAATACCTGGATGAAATGGAGTTCCTGGCGCTTATCCACCACATAGAGGATCTCGTCAGGATGATAAAGCTTCATCCGCTCTACAATAGTGGCGAGGTCCGTAGTCGTATACAGAGAAGCGCCGTCTGATTTAAGAAGCATACAGGGCGGGATCTCCTTGGTGTCCGTCTCTTCTTTTACGTCCACCACCAGAGCGCCCTGATCCTCATAGGCGTATCCCTGCTCCTTCATAGCCTGCACCATATCCGGGATATAAGGCTGGGCGTCGGATTCTTTTTTCCACAGGTCAAAAGAAACATTCAGATTGTCATAATTCCGCTTCAGGTCGGTAACAGAAACCTGCATGATATGATTCCAGAGCGCCGTATAACCCGGTTTCCCCTGCTGGAGAAGGTGAGTCGCCTCCAGAGCCTCGTTGCGGTACTCCTCATCCTCTTTGGATTTCGCGCTGGCGCAGGGATAGATTTCCTCCAGTTCGCCGATGGTAAACGGAGCCTCGGAAGGATATTCGCCCTGATAGCTGTCGTCAAAATATACAAGCTCCGGTTTCCTGTGTTTCAGTTCTGTGATGATCAGACCCATCTGAAGGCCCCAGTCGCCCAGATGCACGTCACCGATCACTTTGTCTCCCACATATCTTCCGATACGTTTGATGCTCTCGCCGATGATGGCAGAGCGCAGATGGCCCACGTGAAGAGGCTTCGCCACATTCGGGCCGCCGTAATCGATGATCACCGTTTTGGGATTCTCCGCCTCATTCACGGAAAACTTCGGATCCTCTCCCATCTCTTTCAGGTAGGAGGCCAGGAATTCCCCTTTCACATTAAGATTGATAAAACCGGGTTTCACCACTTCCACTTTGGAAAACACGGAACTCCCGCCCAGATTCGCCACAACATCCTCAGCGATCATGAACGGGGCTTTTTTATATGCTTTCGCTCCCGCCATGGCCCCGTTGCACTGGAACTCGCAGAGATCCGGACGGTTGGATACTGTCACGCGGCCGTACTCCGGTGCGTATCCGGCCTTTTCAAAGGCAGAGGACAATTCCTCTGCCATAATTTCCATAAACTTTTTCATGTTCTGTCACACCTCGTATCTATATTCTTGTCCATTTTCAGACTGTAACTTTCTTCGCGCAGGTAACCGCCAGCGCTCCGTGCCCGATATGGCAGGCCACGCTTAAGGAAAGAGGATCCATGTGGATATCGAAGCCCGGAAAAGCCGCTTCCACTTCTTTCTTAAATTCTTCCGCCTCTTCCAGATTTCCGGTATACGCCATGTCCAGACGCATTTCCCCGGACTGCACGTACTTCGCGAAACGGTTCTCAAGATCCTCCTGCACCGCTTTGATGATCACACGTTTCGCCTGTTTTTTGCCTCTGACCTTGGCATAGGCGTCCAGCTTGCCTCCCTGGATCTGGAGTACCGGCTTTAAGTTGAGCACTGTGCCGATCGCCGCGGCGGCAGGCGTGATCCTTCCGCCTCTTTTCAGATATTTCAGAGTTTCCAGTGTGATATAAATACTGGATTCCAGTTTCTCTTTTTCCAGGATCTCCTTGATCTCCGCCGCGCCGCGTCCTGCCTTCACAAGTTCAATAGCATCCAGGACAGAACGTCTCTGCGTCACGGAAATCCTCTGGTTATCCACCACCTGAACCTTCCCGTCGTAGTCTCTCGCAAGACTCATCGCCGTTTCACAGGAAGCGCTCAGTCCGCTGGACATGGGGATATGCACAACTTCGTCATATTCTTTCAGAAGATTATCCCACAGCCCGCACACCTCGCCCGGGCTGGGCTGAGAAGTAGAAATCTTTTCATCCTGCATCAGGCGTTTGTAGAATTCCTCCTGGCTGAGGGTGATTCCTTCCAGATACATTACATCGTTAATATAAAAGGGCATGGGAACAACGTATACTCCCAGTTCCCGGCCCTGATCCTGCGTGATACCGCTGTTGCTGTCCGTCACAATTGCAATTTTTCCCATACTTATTCTCCTTAGAATTCAAGACTCACTGCCTGTAGTGTAACACATTTTTGCCAGTATCACAATTGTGAAAATCAAACATTCTTAAATAATAATTTCAGGTTTTCTTCCACAAAAAAGAAAGAACAAATGCTGTTATGGAATAAAAAACAGATATGAGGCCGGACATGATATTTTCGGTCTGCAGAACTGATTTGGGAAACATCAGGTACAGCTTCATCCTTTCTGCTTCTGTCTTAAGTTTCTCCTGCCAGAACGCAAAATCCGACCACTTCCCGGGGATCCAGTCGCCCGGGATCCTCACGTTCCTCCACAAAAACACCAGCACAGTCCCCGCCAGCAGAAATCCGGCCGCCGTCCACAGCCAGTACGAGACGTTTTGGAACCCATACTTTTTTCGTTCCGACACCATCGCCTTAAAAAGGCAGACGAAGATCATACCGGGCAGAAGCATCAGCGCCGCGGATACCGGCGCTTTCAGAAAACCGCCGTCTGTCAGGACCCCTGTAAGTCCGTATTTTATCATAAACTGCCGGGCGCTGTTCTCTCTGCTGTTTCCCGTAACCTCCAGGAAAACTCTGGTACATGTGTTTTCTCTCTCCTCCGGGTGAAAAAGTATCATCTGCTGTTTCCAGGGAATGACTTTCCTGACCGTATATTCCCTGCCGTCGAAACTGAGCGTCCTGCCTTCCCCTTCCTTTGTCCCGAAAAGATCCAGAGCTGTTTTTTCATCGATCACACAGCCCGTCCTGTCTTCTTCAGAAAAACCATTCAGCCGGCTGTCATAAAGCGCCGCGTTTCCATACAGCCCGCCCGCGGGAGCCTGCGACGTTCTTCCGTACTGTGTATCGCTCAGCTCTTTCAGGCCGGCATCCTGATAGAAACATATCCCGGATGGATTTTCCGACCCGGCTTCCGTTTCCAGGATTTCCTCCGCTTTCCGGCCGTCCGGACAGACGCCTGACAGAAATATGGAGACCGAAGGCTCCTCTCTGATATCTTCCCAGGCCAGTATGCTGTTCCAGTATAAAAAAATTATAACAAACCCGAGAACCGGACGTTTCCACCCGCCCCGTGCAAACATCCGCATCTTCCCGGTCATGAATCCCGCAGCCTTACGCGGCTGCCGTCTTCAATCTCCCTGTCTGAACCTGTGATCACTTTCTGATCCGCCGACAACGCCCCTTCCTGAAGAGCCGCCCTGGTTTCGTTCTGTTCCTTTACAGTCACGTCCACCTTCCGGGCTGTCTGCACTTCCCCCAGCGCCGTATTTTCCGTATCAAGGACAAACACGTACTGCTGCCCCGGATTCCCGTAAAGAGCAGAAAGAGGCACACAGCATGTATAGGGACCGTTTTCTTTCTTTACCGTGAAGTCCACATTCTCTCCCACCGTAAAGTCCCCCTCCGGTACGGATACCGTGATAATGAAACTACCCGGGGCGGAAGCGTCTTCCTGAACAGAAAGCACCCGGGCGTTTTCCACTGTCAGACCTCTGCTGTTTTTCAGCGTAACCTCCGTTCCGGCGTCAACATATTCCAGATCATCCTTTTGGATCATACCCGTCATTCTCATTTCTCCCGTAAGTTTATAGAGGACTGCCGCCGCTTCCCCTGTTGTCTGCCCGCCTGTGCTGACAGAGAGAGATTTCACGACGCCGTCCGCAGGCGCTTTTACTTCTCCCCTGTTTTGCAGAAGGGTCTGAAGCTGTCCCAGTTCTTCTTTCAGATTCTCCAGTTCTCTTTCCAGGTTGCTGCCCGTACTGTCCTGAGGCGTCGGAAGAGCGGCGTCCTGACGGGCGCGGTCCGCCGCGGTTACCTCCTGGTTCCTGCTCATGATGATCTGATTCAGCGCGTCCTGCTTTGCCCGGACGTCGTCTGCCAGGGCCTGTTCCGTTGTGCTGTCCAGATAAGGATTTTCCGTGCTTTCTCCTGTTCCATCCTTAAGATCCGAACCGTCCGTGAAATCCGCCGAATCAGAAAACTCATTTTCGTTCTGCTGTTTTTTTCTCTGCTCTTCCGCCTTCTTCGCCGCCGCTTTTGCCGCTCTGTAATCCGCAAGCCGCTGCCGGGCGATATTCAGTTCATTCTGGGCGTTCGCTATATTGATGTCACCGTTTCCCACAGCGGTATCGAGATCCTGCTGCGCGCGGAGCGCTTCATTTGCTTTTTTCTGTTCTTCAACGGCCTTCTGGCTTTCCAGATCACTGACTGCCAGTTCTTTTTCCTCAATTTCATCCTGTTTCGCGTCAATGGATTCCTGAATGGAGGAATCCAGCACGGTAAGAAGCACCTGGCCTTCTTTTACCGTCTCCCCTTCCTGGACCAGAACCTGTTCCACCTTCTGACCCTCCAGGGTAAAGATCGCCTGTTCCTCCGTTCCTTCGATCGTCCCGTTGCCGGAAACCTCGTGGACGATCAGCTGATTCTGTACTCCCGAGGCCTGCACCTGCGCCACGGTAACGGAGTCGGCCGCCCGTGAAAGAAAAGTAAAAAGCAGCATGGCTGCAAAAAACATCACAATCCATTTTATCAGTTTCTCTCTTCTCATATTGTCTACTCCTTTACCGCAGCGGATACAATCCCCTGTTCCAGATAATCCTGTCCGGCCAGAAAAACCAGCACAGCCGGAAGCAGCGCCAGCACGGAAGCGGCAAACGCGGCTCCCGCCTGATCCATGGTAATATTGGGAAGATACAGCGACAGCGGCCATTTTTCTTTCGTTTTCAGAAACGCCATAGGCTGTTCCAGAAGATTCCAGTTTTCCAGAAATCCCAGTACCAGAGCGGATATGATCCCCGGCGAACCCAATGGGATTCCGATCTCAAAAAATATTCTCAATTCCCCCGCCCCGTCCAGACGCGCGGATTCTATTAGCGCCTCCGGCAGTCCAGTGAAAAAACGGTACATCAGAAATACCGGAAAAGTGGAAAACACTGACGGCAGAACGATCCCTGTCAGTGTATCCAGAAGTCTCAGTCTGTCCAATACCAGATAATTACTCAGCATCATCACCTGGAACGGCATCATCATTAAGGCTATGTAAACTGTGAACAGCAGTTTTTTTGCGGGAAAAGAGAATCTGGCGAATCCCCAGGCAGCCGGAGTACCCACCAGGATCTGTCCCGCCAGGACTGCGGCTGTGATCTTCACAGAATTCCAGAACATGACAAAAAATTCCGGTGAATCCAGAAGCATTCTGATATAGGACCGTAAAGTAGGATATTCCGGCAGGAGCTTCCATGAGGCAAAGCCCTCCGCATTTCCCATTACAGGCGCAAGCAGCCCCGCAAGCTCTCCGTTTCCCATCAGGGAGCCGCATATCAGGAACCATATGGGAAATACCGCCGCCGCTGCCGCCAGGATCAGAGATCCGTTTATTATTTTTCTCAAAAGATGTATCTGCATTTTCCGTCACACTTCCCCGCCGGCATCCTGCCGTTTATTTACCGGGAACTCCCGCCTCTCTCAGTTTCTGTCCCACAGCTTCTGCAGGATCAGAATCAGTCCCAGGATGAGGACCGCCGTCATCACCGCCGCCGCTGCCATTTTATCCAGCGCAAGATCCCTGTACCAGTTATTAAAAAGATGCTGCAGAAGATACATGCTGTTCTGCGGATAATCCCCGGCGACCAGATATGCCTCCCGAAACACCTTGAAGCCGTTCAGAAGAGAAAGCACCACGATCGTAAACATGGCGGGAAGGAGATTTGGAAGCGTAATGCAGAAAAAGCATTTCCACTCCCCCGCGCCGTCTACCCTGGCCGCGTCATACAGTGCGTCGGGAATGGATCCCAGCCCGGCCGCCCAGAGCACGATATCGTACCCCAGATTCCTCCAGATATAGCTGAACACCAGCACGCCGAAAGAAGCGTCTGTATTCATCCAGTCCGTACCGCGGACAGAAATAAACGAGAGCAGATGATTCAGAAGTCCCTGGTCATGAAACAGTACCTTCCAGAGAATCACCACAGAGGCAACGGGAATTGCCATGGGAAGAAGGAACATGCTTTTCAGAAGCTGCATCCCTCTTTTTCTTTTTGTCAGAAGAACAGCGATCAGAAGGGACAAAACCACCAGAATGGGAATACACACGGCAAAAAAGCGCAGCGTATTCCCGGCAGCCAGGCGAAAAGCCTGGTTTTCCATTACCGTGGCATAATTTTTCCATCCGGTAAAAGTCCCGCTCACTGCACTGAAAAAAGATCTCCTCACCACATCGCCGAAAGGGATCATCCAGAATATCCCCGCCCCGATCAGGCTGGGAAGGAGAAACAAAAATCCTTTTAATTCACGTTTTCTGCTGTTCAAGTCAGACGCACTTCCTTATCTGTTCCGGAAAGCTCCCTCTCTGCACACGTCCGCACAGAAGGAGTCATCCCACATCTGATATAAGGATAACAGGGGAATCTCTAGGAAATCTCTAAATACCGAAAACGCCGGGAAGCAGATCACGAAAGAAGTTTAAACGAATTTTACAATTTACGGGATTGACGCAGAAGAAGAAATAGAGGTAATATACAGAATATTTTAGAGACATTTTAAAGATTTTTTTACTAATATGATATATTGTAATATCAGGATCAGCAATTTGACACGACAATGTATTTACATTAAAACTGCCGATCCGGAAAGGGACGATATGAATATTTTAATGATAGAAGATGATAAAGATCTCTGTGAAACCGTATCTTTCAGTCTGAGACAGGAAGGTTTTTCTGTCGACGTCTGTCACGACGGAGAGGAAGGACTGTACTACATGGAAGACGGTATCCATGATCTGGTAATCCTTGACCGGATGCTTCCTCACATGGATGGGATCACGCTTCTGAAAGAAGCAAGGAAACGCGGGATCCGAACTCCTGTGATCTTTCTGACCGCTCTGGGAGAACTGAATGACAAGCTGACCGGACTGAATTGCGGCGCGGATGATTATATGGTGAAACCCTTTGCTTTCGAAGAGCTTCTCGCCCGCATCCACTGCCTTCTCCGCCGGCCAGGAACCTATGATTCCTCTCCTGTCCTGAAACTGGAGGATATCACCTATGACCCCGCCACCCGCCGCCTGTCCGGAAACGGCACGGAATGTACGCTGTCCAACCGTGAGGGAAATCTTCTGGAAATATTTCTCAGGAATCCCGGACAGACACTGCCGAGAGCACTGCTTCTGAACCGCGTATGGGGACCGGACAGCGATGTGGAGGAGGGAAATCTGGACAACTATATCCATTTCCTCCGCCGGAGACTGAAGACCGTAAAAAGTGGTTTGAGTGTTCGCACTGTAAGAGGGGTTGGTTATCAGATCGGGTGATGGTACCAGATATCTGTTTCGTATGTATAACGAATGCCGGATAAAAATGCTGCGCCGCAGATATGTCTCGCTCCATGATTTTACTCCGCCGCCGATTGCAGCCCGCAGACCATAACTCGCTCTGCTCACACAGATGGTCTGCGGACTGCGCTATGCTCGTAAAATCCATGTCGCTCTGACAACTATCTGCAGCGCAGCATTTTTACTCTGCATCCTGTTTATTTATGATAGAATATCTTTCCTAAGATCCACATCGGCAGTTCATAACTTATACCTGTAAATCCAAAACATTTACCGAAAATTTTCCGCACACAGTGCGGTTTATTTTTCTCCGCACGGTTCAACAGATATCTGTCCCCGATCTACTCGGCCAGATAGAGATTCACCTCCTGCAATGCTGCCCGCACGGCTTCTTCCAGTCCGGTCTCTCCGTCCAGATATTTCCCGCCTGCCTCTGCCACTGCATTCAGTATGATCTCATTCGTCTCCGAAGGCGTCACCAGCGACTTTCCGATGGCTTTGATCTCTTCTGTTTTCTCATCATCCGCGCGGCGGATACTTATTTCTACAGTTTCTCCTGTCTGATTGTTGCCGGAACTAATTACTCCCAGAAGTCCGTCGGAATCACCCACCGCCCAGTATTCCTCGCTGTCGTAGACGGTTTCATTCACAGGGAATCCTGCTGAGGTTCCTGCTCTCTGCCCCTCCTGGCCGAACAGGAATTCCACCAGTTTCTCCGCAGCCTCCGGTTCTCCGGCTTTGGCGCTGATCCCCACAGTCTGGACAGGGATAAAGCAGTTCTCTGCCTGACCGTTCCACAGCGCGTCCTGATAACGGGTGTCTGTCTTTTCCACACTGGAGACAAGCGCCAGCGCATCCGGAGAGGTAAGTCTTCCGGCGGACAGTTTGTAGGCTCCGCTGAGAAGAGACATGGCGCTGCCGCTGAGTTCCTTCAGTAAATCCATATCGGTGTCGCTCAGATAGGATACCGACATTCCGGCCTCCTCCATCATCCTGTTCAGCGCGTCCACGCCTTCTTTTCCCGCCTGATAGATTCTGTTTGCCTGTGTCAGGTATTCTGTCACCGCGCTCTCATCCAGTGTCCCGTCGTCTTTCAGCCATGCCGGACCGTTCACATCCGCCAGAGCCTTAAGGAAAGCTTCTGATCCGTATGTCATCATTGTCATTGGCAGACAGTTTTCGCTGTACTCGGACTGATATTTTTCCGCCGTGTCCGCCAGAGTCTCAAGATCCACTATATTTTCCACATCTTCGG